>JALSLA010000080.1 GCA_026988515.1 Helicobacteraceae bacterium
TATTTTTGTAATAGCACTGTTATTTTCACAATGTGGCGTATATGTGAATAGCCATGACACTTTGGCGACTTTTTTCAGTTTTAAGAGTAGATTTATATAAATAAATTCTTAATTTCAAAATTTTTTTTAAATTGCTCTAAAGCCCTATTTTTAGGGCTTTGAGTAGTAAATAATAAAATTTATCACTTGATTTCATGCATTAAATGAAAGGGCATAAGTTATTCACATTTCCATGTTCCTATAAAGCCCTATTTTACTGTGTTTCGAGAGTATTGACAATATTATAGTAATGATAATTATTATTATTACAGTATTGTTTCACGTGAAACATTACTCTGCATGGCTTTTATTGCTTCATCAATAAAGGGAAAGGCACTGGTAATCGCATAACTGTTTCCATAGGTAAACTCTAATTTGTAGGCATGCAGAAGAAGTCGTGATGCACCACTTTTTCGGATACGGCTGTTGGCGGATATTTTTTTATCTAAAAATTTTACAATATCTTTAGCTTCTTGTCCGTAAATAGGATCACCTACAATAGGATGTTTCACGTGAAACAAATGGACACGTATTTGATGTTGGCGACCGGTTAACGGTTTGGCTTCAACAAGAGTTACATGATGCTTGGGATAATAGTGAAGGGGGGTGATAACTGTTTCTGAACTTTTGCCGTGTTCGTTAACGGTTACAATAGTACGAACAGAGCTACGTTCACTTTTTTCTCTGAGCAATGGGGCATTTATATGCAAACAATTTTCAACCTTGCCATGAACAAATGCGAGGTAATATTTTTGTATTTGACGCTCTTGAAATAGTATTTTGAGATCACGTTCAGACTCTTTATGTTTTGCTGCCAAAACTAAGCCGCTTGTCTCCTGATCGATTCGGTGCGTAAT
Organism: Helicobacteraceae bacterium; assembly: GCA_026988515.1. GTDB lineage: Bacteria > Campylobacterota > Campylobacteria > Campylobacterales > Sulfurimonadaceae > QNZR01. The sequence goes on from JALSLA010000080.1 coordinate 897, forward strand.
GTTGGCATCACGACCAAACTGATAGCGAATTTCGTCTAAGAGTGAATAGGGGGTATGGCGACTTTGCGGGTGTATAAGCAGACCGCTGGGTTTGTCGAACAAAACAAAATCTTCCGTTTGAAACAGGGGCTGCAGTGATTTGGTAATGGGTTCAAAATAGATAAATTCAAAATCTCCTTCTACAAAGCCGGCAGTGTGTGTCATGGGCACTCCTGCTACAAGTAAACGACCTTTGGCGATGAGCCGCTGTGCCTCTTGCTGTTTATAATGGAGTTCACGTATAAGAAAAAGAAAGGCTTTTTGTTTTACGGGAGCATAAAACTTTTTTTTTACAAATGGCACAGATTAATCCTTTTATTAGGCACTTTGAGATAATATTAATAACTTATTATTTTGGTATTTTATCACAATAGAAAATTAAAAATTGACAGAACAGGAAAAAAAATGATAGAACGTTATGCTCGTGATGAGATGAGTAGCAAATGGACCATGCAGGCAAAATATCAGGCATGGCTTGATGTGGAAAAAGCGGTAGTCAAAGCATGGAACAAGTTAGGGTTGATCCCTGATGATGATGCAAAAAAAATTATTGATAATGCCAATTTTAATATTGAAGAGATTGATGAAATTGAAAAAACAACGAAACACGATCTTATTGCGTTTACCACTTCGGTTGCCAATACTTTAGGAGAAGAGAGCCGATGGTTTCACTACGGCATGACCAGCTCCGATACAATCGATACGGCAGTAGCACTTCAAATGAAAGATTCTTTAGAGTTGATTATTGCGGATGTTAAAATGCTGATGGAATCTATTAAAAAAAGAGCGTATGAACATAAAATGACGTTGATGGTAGGACGTTCTCACGGTATTCACGGCGAACCTATAACGTTTGGTCTGGTGTTAGCCGTATGGTACGATGAAATGCATCGCCATTTGGAGAACCTGGAACAAACACTTGATGTTATTGCAGTGGGTCAGGTGAGTGGTGCAATGGGGAATTTTGCGCATGCTCCTTTGGAGTTAGAAGAGTATACATGTAAAGTGTTAGGGCTTAAGCCTGCTCCGGCATCCAATCAGGTCATTCAACGTGATCGCTATGCCCGTTTGGCTACAGCGTTAGCGCTTATGGCCAGCAGTATTGAAAAATTTGCCGTTCAAGTACGCCACTGGCAGCGTACCGAAGTGTATGAATGTGAAGAATATTTTGCAAAAGGACAAAAGGGTTCCTCGGCAATGCCACATAAACGAAACCCTATTTTAACGGAGAATATAACCGGCTTGGCACGCATGATTCGTGCCTATGCCGTTCCGGCAATGGAGAATGTTGCCTTATGGCACGAGCGGGATATTTCTCACAGTTCGACCGAACGTTTTTGGCTTCCCGATGCTTTTATTACAAGTGATTTTATGCTGCATCGTATGAACAATGTCATTGCAAACTTAACGGTGTTTCCTAAAAATATGATGAAAAATTTAAATCTGACGGGCGGCCTTGTCTTTTCACAGCGGGTACTCTTGGAACTACCGCTTCAGGGGTTGTCCCGTGAGGATGCATACCGCATTGTACAGCGTAATGCCATGAAAGTCTGGGAGGGGCTGCAAGAGGGCAAACCGGTGCTTAATGAAGCCGGGGAGAGTCTCTATTTAGAGTATCTTTTGGCTGATGAAGAGCTACGAGAACGTTTAAGTGAAACAGAGATCCGAGAGTGTTTTAATTATGACTACTATACGAAAAATGTTGACGCCATTTTTCAAAGAGTCTTTAAATAACAATTGATAAAATACAGACAATAAATCAAGGATACAAAAATATGGTAACAATAATAAAGCGCAATGGGCGGCGTGAACAACTCGATATTTCAAAAATTCAAAAGTATACGTCAGCGGCGGTAAAAGGACTTGAAAATGTCAGTCAAAGTGAACTTGAAGTCGATGCACAGCTTCAATTCCGAGACGGCATTACCAGTAGAGAAATACAGATTACTTTAATTAAAACCGCAGTTGATAAGATTGATATTGATGCACCCAACTGGACCTTTGTGGCATCACGCCTGTTTCTTTATGACATGTACCATCGTGTTAACGGCTTTACAGGGTACTGCTCTTTGGCAAAATATTTTGAACGAGGCGAAAAAGAGGGACGTATTTTAAGTGGTCTAAAAGAGAAATTTGATCTGGAAAGACTTGATGCGTACATCTGCCCCGAACGAGATTTGCAGTTTAATTATTTGGGCATTAAAACACTTTACGATCGCTACCTTATTAAAGACAGCAAGGGTGACCCTATAGAGTTGCCGCAACACATGTTTATGGCAATTGCCATGTTCTTGGCACAAAATGAAAAAGATCGTGAAGGGTGGGCTATAAAGTTTTACGATATGATCTCGAAATTTGAGGTTATGTTAGCTACGCCGACACTCTCTAACGCACGTACAACGCGTCACCAGTTGAGTTCATGTTATATTGGATCAACACCGGACAATATTGAAGGAATTTTTGACTCTTACAAAGAGATGGCACTGCTCTCCAAGTTTGGCGGCGGTATTGGTTGGGATTGGACGCAGGTACGATCGATGGGTTCGTTTATTGACGGACACAAAAATGCAGCCGGAGGTACGGTACCGTTTCTAAAAATCACCAATGACATTGCCGTTGCCGTTGATCAGTTGGGAACGCGTAAAGGAGCTATTGCCGTCTATCTGGAGCCGTGGCATATTGACATTAATGACTTTTTGGATCTTAAAAAGAACTCCGGTGAAGAGCGTCGTCGTGCTCATGATCTTTTTCCGGCACTGTGGCTGAACAATCTTTTTATGCAACGCGTCGAAGAAGATGCGTTATGGACTTTGTTCGATCCGTATCAGACAAAAGAGCTTACAGAACTTTACGGCGAAGCGTTTGAAACACGTTATAAAGCGTTTGAAGACGATGAGAGTATTTTAAAAGAGAGTGTGAAAGCCAAAGATTTGTGGCGTAAAATACTAACAAGCTATTTTGAGACAGGCAGTCCTTTTTTATGCTTTAAAGACAGCGCTAACAGAGCTAACCCCAATGACCACTACGGGGTGATTCGCAGTTCCAATCTCTGTACGGAAATTTTTCAAAACACCTCCCCAAACCATTACAAGATCCAGTTAAAATTTGAAGAGGGCGATGCACTCACTTTTGAAGAAAATGAATTGGTTACCGTTGATAGCGGCATAACCAAAGTTGCTAAAAAGGTAACGGCACTCGACTCTATCGGAGGCCGACAAATATATATTGTTGAGAAGGAGAAGGTTGACGGAGAGACGGCAGTATGTAACCTTGCTTCGGTAAATCTTTCTCGCATCAATACAAAAGAAGATATTGACCGTGTTGTTCCTATTGCAATTCGTGCGTTAGACAATGTTATTGATCTTAACTTTTACCCGTTAGAAAAAGTGAAACGTACCAATATGAAAAGTCGTTCTATCGGTTTGGGTGTTATGGGAGAGGCACAAATGTTAGCAGAATCGCAAATTGCATGGGGTACTCAAGAACATTTTGATAAAATTGATGAGATCATGGAAGCAGTGAGTTATAATGCCATTAAAGCCTCATCCGATATTGCTCTGGAAAAAGGGTCTTACAAGGAATTTAAAGGCTCTAAGTGGAGCCGTGGTATTTTACCGATGGATCACGCCAATGCGGAAGTTGTCAATTTGGTAGATCGCGGGGGTCTGTTTGCTTCGGCATATGATTGGGACGCTTTGCGTGCTAAAATTCAAAAAGACGGAATGCGTAACGGCTATTTAATGGCTATTGCACCGACGAGTTCTATCTCTATTCTTACGGGAACGACGCAAGCCATTGAGCCGGTATATAAACGTAAATGGTATGAAGAGAACTTGAGCGGGCTTATTCCGGTTGTGGTACCGAAGCTCAGCCCTGAGACCTGGAGTTACTATACACCGGCATATGAGCTTGATCAACGGGCTCTCATCAAAGCGGGAGCGATTCGCCAAAAATGGCTTGATCAGGGGCAAAGCCTCAATATTTTCATTACACTCGACAAGGCAAGCGGGAAATATTTGAACGATATTTACATGTTGGCATGGAAGCTGGGTGTTAAATCGACTTACTATTTGCGAAGCGAATCGCCCGAAGTTGCTTCAGATGTACAAGATCGCTCCATGGAGTGTGTGGGATGTCAGTAAGATGAAGCCGTTAAGCCGATCAAACGCACCGATGCTACTAGAGCGCCTTGACGGCGTTAAAGATGCACTGTTGAGGAAGATTACCGTAACCACGCCGACAAGTATTACTGTGGAGTTTAGTGTGCAAGATGCGCATCGCGGTTTTGACTGGATCAACATTGCTTTTGCCATAGAAGAGGTGAGCGATGCACGCCTTTTAGATGAGAGAAACTTTAAGCACGCCGATATGAGTGAAGGTATCAGCCTTGTTTTTGAAGCAGAGAGTGTCGGTCTTGCCAGTGGGTCATACAATACGTTAGCCACTATAACAGAGGCGCAGTTTTATATTATCGGCCGTTCTGCAAAATATGAAGAGCTACCGTTTGAAGAGTAAGCAGACACTATTTCTGCACCCCGTTGACGATAGGTACAAATTTACATGTATCCAGCTCTTCTTGTATAAGACGCGAACCTTTTTTGACATAACGGGTAATAATCTGTTTACCGTGAACTTCCATAGGAGCGACTAAAATACCGCCTTCAACGAGTTGTTCAATCAATTTTTGAGGAATCGTATGTGCCGAAGCAGAAAAAAGAATACGATCATACGGAGCATACTGTACCCAACCGTTTTGTCCATCATCGGTTCGGGTGTGAATATTGTGAATACCCAGTGCTTTAAAGCGTGCTTTTGCTTCGATAATAAGCGGTTCAATACGTTCAATGGTAAAGACACCACGAAACAGATGGGAGAGAACAGCTGCTTGATACCCACTCCCGCATCCTACTTCCAATACCTTATCGGCTCCTTGAGGTCGAAGATAGGTAGTCATTTTTGCGACGGTCAAGGGTGAACTGATCCATTGTTGTGCACCAATGGGCAGCGCATCAAGTTTGTAGGCATTGTGTTTAAATCCCGAAGGTACAAAGAGTTCTCGGTTGGTACGGGCTATAGCCTCTTTAACAGGACTTTCAAGGGGAAATACTTTGTCAATTTCTTCGGCAAGTTTTAAGTTTTTCATTGCCATGATACGATTGGTCATGAAATACCTACCCGCATGTAGCGGCGCATACGTTCTATTTCACGCGGCTCATACAGCATCGAGATTTTTGTTTTTGTACCGTTTCGAATCTCTTTGCCAAATGGGGTCACAATACCGCTCTCGCCGCTAAATTCTTCATTGGAAGCATCGCTGGCAACAACATAGCACTGATTCATGATGGCAAGAGCGTTGGTAAGAGAACGAAAGTTCTGTGCGCGGGCAATACCCCAGCGTGAAGGAACGGCAATAACATCAGCGCCTTCAAGTTGTTGCCAGAAGGTTTTAAAGCGTAGTTCAAAACAGATGAGAATGCCCATGCGAATACCGTCAACTTCAAACAGTGTTACGGCGTTATCATCACCTGCTTTAAAGTAGTGATGCTCATCACCGAAGGTAAAGAGCTTTGCTTTGGGCCGGTTGTGGATAACCTGAGATCCGTGAAGTACTTTGGCGACATTGTACATTCCGTCGTGATCTCTTTCAATGGCGGTGAAAATAAGCGTGCGGTTATCGAGATGTTTCAGCAGCTGGGCAACGGCACGCGGGGTAAAATCGGCAGCAGCATCAAAATGAGCATAGTCATATCCGCTAAGGCAGACTTCCGGAGCAACAATAATGGCATCGTCTTCAGATTCTGTAATGCAGGTAATAAGATGCTCAAGGTTCTCTTGGTAGGAGGGTGTCGAAGCAAAACGAAGTGCAACGAGGCTTCGCGATTTAGAAGTCGTCAAAATTTAGGCTTCCTTTGGAGTAGTTGGTAACGGTACCTTCAAAAAAGTTGGTCTTCTGGTCGTTAAATTTGGCAAAGTCATCGACCCATTTAATGGGATGGGAGACGTTGTAGATAGGCTCAAAACCTACCGCGGTAAGACGATCATCGGCTAAATATTGAATGTACTGTTCCACAATTGCATCGGTTAATCCTAAAATCTGCCCCTGCGTAATGTATTTACCCCAGTTGCTCTCAAGCGTGACCGCCTCTTTGAACATGGCATATACCTCTTCTTTGAGTTGTGGGGTAAAGAGGTCAGGGCGTTCACGTTTTAAGGTATTGATGAGATTTTGAAAGAGCACCAAATGGGTCACCTCATCACGCTGAATAAAGCGAATCATCTGTGCCGAGCCGAGCATCTTGCCTGATCGTGCCAGTGTGTAGAGATAGGTGAAGCCGCTGTAGAAATAGATACCTTCTAAAATTTGGTTGGCAAAACAGGCTTTCACAAAATTGTGTTCGGTCGGATTGGCAGAGAGCTCGTTGTAGACGGCGGCGATGGCATCATTTTTTGACTTAAGCATCATATCACGACGCCACAGATCATAAATCTCTGCAGAGTTTTGCGAGATGCTGTCAACCATAACGGCATAACTTTGCGAGTGGAGTGCCTCTTCGTACGACTGGCGTACTAAAATAAGGTTAATCTCCGGTGCCGTCACATAAGGGTTGACATTGTCAATCAAGTTATTGGTTTGCAGTGAATCCATGAAAATGAGTTGGGAAAGGGCTTTGTCATAGGCGGTTTTCTCTGTTTCGGTCAGGTTTTTATAGTCATTTACGTCTCGTGTCATATCGACCTCTTTGGGGAACCACGTATTGTTGAGCATGACCTCCCATAGATTGTATGCCCACTGGTATTTGATATTGTTAAGCTCAAAAATACCGGTTGGATTTCCACCAAAAATAGAGCGGTCATTAACGTTTTCAGTCGATTCGGGATTGTAAATTTGTTTTCTGTTCATGGACGATTCCTAACTGCTTGAGTGAGAGAGAAATTCTACTGAATATTAAGTTTAACTATGATTAAAGCAGGTAAAAAATTTACATGTAAAAACAGTCGGGAGTTTTTTGAAACAGGGTTGGTAAAAAGTTGAGGCCAATCACTTTTTACAAATTGCCCTGTCTCATGATGATATCATAGTGTATTAACGTGTAGAAATAGTGTAGAAAGGATCATGAGCACACCCTGCGGCAGCTCAATGAAACGGTAATGCGCTTAAAAAATTCCTGAAATGGAGCGAATCAGTGCCGACTCTAAGACCGGTTGCGCCTCTTCAAAATCCAAATTGACTTTATTTGCAGTGCTGACAATTCGGGTGCGATACGTTTTCCATTTGACTTTGGCACCCCGTGAGTCCTGCATCACACGGGTAGAGCTGCCCTGTTGCAGATTGGCTTGTTGGACCTGCGTAATGACTTCACCTTCGAGCGGACGTTCACGAATTTGTAAATCGGTAATCATCACATAAAGGACATCATCCACAAGCGCATCCCCGATCAAGCCCAATGCGCCGCCGATGAGGCCGGCACCGACTACGGCACGTCCGCTACTGCCCGATGCCATAGCATATCCGGCGGCGGCACCGACAACACTGCCGCCGAATCCCGACTCCAGATAGCCGTTGGCTTCGCGAAGATCCGATTTACCGACTTTTAAAATATTGCCTTGCAGCATATAGGTCGCTTCGTCGGGATTTTGCGTGATTCGGTATCCGCGTTCTTTGAATACCGCAGCAATTTTATCTTTGATGTGCAGATCTTTGTCAGATGTGTTTCGCATATCAAAATAGATGATTTTACGATCGGGAGCAGTCGGTTCCAAAAAGACCGTTTCTGACATTTTGGTTTGAACATCCAGATCTTTTTTCTTAATAGCGGTATGCATGGCACTACAGCCACTCATGCTGAGCATGAGTGTAGCCAAAGCAGCCGTAAAAAGCAGGGTTCGTATGTGTGTTATGCCTAACATTTTGATTCCTCAATTGTGAAATTAGATGGAACATAATAATTTATTAAAAATTAATACTAACTTAATTAACGTTTTTATCTCTTATTTTAGTTTCGCTGAAGGAGTCGCTACGTTTCAAATCTGTTTTTAGGTAGAATATAGTATGTAAAACATAAGGGAGTCGGTGATGAGATCCATAATAACATGGGTACTCTTGAGTATTGTAGTGCTTTACGGGATAGCCGGATTTGTCGTTATTCCGTATATTATTGTCAATAAAGTGCCGCAGCTCGTCAAGGAGCAGACCAACGGAAATCTCTACATCGGTAAAGCGACATTCAATCCCTTCTCTTTTGAACTGAATGTGCAGGACCTTCACTTTACATCGCCGGACAATACACGGTTTATAACACTTAAGGCCTTCCGAATCAATTATGAACTTTATGCTTTGGTGACGGGAAAGTTCTCATTTAGTACCATTGCATTAATTCGTCCGGACATTACCGTTGCGCGAGGAGATGACGGTACGTTTAATTTTGCGTGGCTGCAAGAACTCGGCAGCGGTGAAACAGCGGAGCCGGAAACGGAAAGCACGACAAAGCTGCCGCCGGTTAAAATTACCAACTTGCTTATTGAAGAGGGACGTATTTTTTATACCGATGCAAGCAAAGAGCACCCTTTCGAGGTGGCGATAGCACCGCTGGATTTTGCGCTTAAAGATATTGATACTACCGACAACGCCAATGCGCGGGACCGTATCCGTCTGAGCGCACAACTCAATGACGGCGGCAGTATTGACTTGAGCAGCCGTATTCTTTCAGTTGAGCCGTTTGCTCTGGAGGGAACCATTGATTATGAAGCGGGCAAGCTCTTTACGGGCTGGCGGTACCTTCAGGAGCAGTTGAAGCTCGAGGTCGCCGACGGCAAGCTGAACATGCATGCCCGTTTTCATGTTGACAGCGGCGATTTGGAGGCAATGCGCATTGATGACTTGCGCTTTGCGCTCAATAAGTTGCGCATTATTCCCAAAGGGGCCAAACGCCATCATGATCTCTTAAGCATCAAGAGTATTCGTCTTAACGATGGCTTTGTTGAACCGATGCGGCAAAAAATACGTCTGGATACCGTGACGGTTGAACAAGTCGGCATTGCTGCACTCCGGCAAAAAGACGGCGTGATTGATTGGCAGTACTATTTGAGCCAGACAGACGCATCAGCCTCAAAACCCGATACCAATGCGACACCGCATCATGATGATACACAACCGTGGGACCTGCTATTGCAGCATTTTGTACTGAATGATTTACATGTAAATTTTGAAGACCGTGCCGTAACGCCGCCGACAACATTTCAGATCAATCCATTACAGTTCACTGCCGACAATATCAGTTCACTGCCGCAGACTCCTCTGCGCTATGCGATGCAGATGCGGCTCAACAATACCATGCGCTGTACCAGCCAGGGCACTCTGTCGCACAGTACGCTTAATGCTCGGGGAGATGCGGGCTGTGAAGGAATTGATCTGACGTGGTTCAACCCCTACATTGATGCCGCGGCATCGTCGGCACTACAGCGGTATGATCTTTATATCGGTTCGGGTGTGAGCCGTTTTCACGTGAACTATAAGGCACTGGAGCATGAAACGGTTGTGCTTGATATTAACAATACGACATTAACGCTTGAGCAGTTTGCACTGAAGCAAAAACATAAAAATACAACACTTTTTGCCATGAAAAAAATGGCGTTTGAAGGTATCCGTGCCAATACTGCGACACGTGAGGCGCGCATGTCGCGCTTTATTGTAGAGCAACCGTATGCGTATGCATCGCTTGATCGTAACGGTGTGCTTAACTGGGATCATGTTATTGTACCCCAAAAGCCGAATGCTTCGAAAGTCAAAGAGGCAGCTCAAACGAATACGACACCGTGGCATCTGCTGTTGAAGCAATTTAAGCTTCGAGACGGTAAGGTACACTTTAAAGACCATACCCTTGCCAAAGCCCACAGCACCAAACTGAATGCGCTTGATGTGACGCTGGACAACGTAGATTCTGCGGCAAAAACTTCGTTACAGTACCGCAGTTCGATGCGTTTGAACAATCGGGGAAAGATTACGACACAAGGCTCATTGCAACATACGCCGTTGGTGCAGAAAGGGACGTTAAATCTTCGTAATGTACATCTTGAAGACTTTAGCCCATATGCAGCAAAAGACTATTTTATTGCGCTGAAACGCGGCGTGCTGAATTTGGAAAGCTCCATTCAGTATGTACCATCGCATAAACATGCCGATGCAACGGTAAAGGGTACGTTAAGTCTTAAGGATTTGGTTGTCGAAGAGAGTCGGGACAATACTGTACTGCTTGCATGGAATGCCGTTACGGTCGCTCCGTTTGTTTTTGAATACAATCCGAACAAACTTTTTATTAAAGAGATTGATGTCAACGGGCTTTATGCCAATGCCATTATCGATGTCAACGGCACCATGAATGTTGCACAGTTAAGCCGATATCCGCACAAGAAACAAACCGCGAGCGATACCAAGAACACGGCGTCGCCAAAATCGGATTTTATGATGCAAATTGTCAAAGTATCACTGAAAAACAGCAGTGCCAACTTTGAAGACTACTCGCTGCCGTTACAGTTTAAAGCCTATATTCATGATTTCAACGGCGATATTTACGGTATCTCTTCGAATCAGCAAGAGACCAGCTCTTTGGAGCTTAACGGCGTGGTTAACCAATACGGTTCTGCGAAACTCAAAGGGAGCTTTAATGCTGCTGCCATAGAAAAATTTACCGACTTGAATCTGGTATTTCGTAATATAGACTTAGTCAATATGAGTCCCTATTCGGGAAAATTTATTGGGCAGCGTATTGCTAACGGTAAACTTTTTTTAGATCTGAATTATGATATTGTCGATTCTCAAATGGTAGGAGAGAACAGTATTATTGTAAAAAAACTGGAGTTGGGTGATGATGTTGAGAGCAAAGATGCGATCAATTTGCCGTTGGGATTGGCCATTGCGCTGTTGGAAGATTCAGACGGAATCATCGATTTGGAGCTGCCGGTTAGCGGTGATATGAACAATCCGGAATTTTCGTACGGGCATATCATTTTTCAAGCGTTTGTCAATCTGATTACCAAAGCAGTGACGGCGCCGTTTTCACTGTTGGGTTCGATGTTGGGTATTGACGGCGAAGCGTTGGAGTATGTTGAATTTGAACCCGGAAGCGCCACGGTGTTACCGCCGGAGCAGGAGAAGCTGGATTTGCTTGCCAAAGCACTTATTAAGCGACCAAAGCTGACGTTGGTACTGCATGGAAGCTACAATGAAACCCATGACACTACAGCGATTAAAGAAGCAAAGCTGTTGCGTCAGGCACTTGCCCTGGCCAAAGAAGAGGGCGAACTCTTTGAAGGGGATGTTCGTAAAGAGACCCTTGAAACACTGTATGAAACGCTTATTGGCGAGGAGCCTCTTGAGACGCTTGAAGAGAAGCTCCAAGAACAGTATGAAGAGAATGAAGATGCCTTCAATAAGGCATACGATACTCAGATGGTTCACGATCTCAGTGCCGTACAACAAGTGAGTGCAGAGGAGCTTGATGCCTTGGCGATGCAGCGTGCAGAGGCGATCCGAAACTATCTTGTAGAGAGTAAAAATATTGAGCCCTCACGTATTGAAGTGCGTGATACAGTTCGCGACGAGAGCAGTGAAGGGAAGTGGATTCAGAGCAAGATGGATTTGGCGGCAGAGTAGCATTAGCGCCGGCGAAAACTCAGTGCCTCGAGAAGATGGGTTTTTTCGATGTGTGTCGCATGGTCGAGATCGGCAATGGTTCGTGCCACTTTTTGTACTTTTTTAATGCTGCGAAAGGAGAGTGCAAAGCTGTGAACGGCTTTGTCAAGAACGGTACGAGCATCTGTACTCAGGGTACAAAACTGCTCAATTTCACGGTCATTAAGCCGTCCGTTAAGGCGCTGTTGTCCGCGCTGTTTTTGCTTGCGAAACGCCTCAATGACTTTTTCGTGCAGAGCTTTCGAACTGAGCGATGTGCTGTCGGTTGCACTAACCGGCTGCATCTGAACATAGAGATCAATGCGATCCAAAAAAGGTTCTGAGAGGCGGTTTTTGTAGCGCTGTATCTCCACATCACTGCAACGGCATACCTTCTCTTTGGAGAGTAGGTTACCGCACGGACAGGGGTTCATGGCGGCTACAAAGAGAAAGTCGGTCTCATACTCTACCTTGGAGTTCACCCGTGCAATTCGGATCTTTCCGTCTTCAAGCGGTTCGCGGAGTGACTCCAGTGCGCTTTTGCTAAAGTGAGGCAGTTCGTCAAAAAAGAGGATCCCTTTGTTGCTCAGACCCACTTCTCCAATTTGTGCCTTATGCGATCCGCCACCAAAAATACTGGCATTGGTAGCACTATGATGCGGTGCTCTAAAAGTACGCAAGGGCTCAAAAGTCGGCTCTTTGCCCTCAAGTATCTGGAGTTTAGCGATCTCTAACATTTCAGTTTGCAGCAGTGGCGGTAAAATAGGGCGCAAGCGTTTGGCAATCATGGATTTTCCGCAACCCGGACTGCCCTCAAGCAGCAGGTTGTGCATTCCCGATGCGGCAATAAGTGCGGCACGCTTGGCGAGTTCTTGTCCTTTGACATCGGAGAAGTCATCCGTATAAGAGCGCATAAAAAAGTACTCTGTTTCATGAATGGTAATGCTGGGGTGTGCCGGTGTTCTTTGTTTACATGTAAAAATCGGTTGCTCTGAACGCAATACACCTAGGGCCTCGGTCAGTGTGCTGACACCGACAAAATTGACCGAAGGGATGGCAGAGAGCTTTGCAATACTCTCGTTGGGCACAATGGCTTTGTGAATGCGTCCCTGATTGGCAAGAGAGAGGATGAGCGGAAAAAAGAGGGCATTCTCCTTTACTGTACCGTCGAGCCCCAACTCACCAAAAACAAACCAGTCTTGAAGTGCCGCCTCCTGTTGATTGAGAGCAATCAGCAAGGCGATGGCAAGGTCAAATTGCGTGCCCTCTTTTTTAATGTCTGAAGGGGAGAGGTTGACGGTAACGCGTTTGGGTGGAAAGGAGAAGTCATTACTCAGCAGTGCGGACTTAACCCGTTCTTTGGCTTCATGAATGGCCGTATTAACGACACCGACAATGGTAAAAGAGGGCAACCCTTTGGTAAATGTCGCCTCAACGCGAATTTGGGTAGCTTCAATGCCTTCAAAGGTGGCACACTGCAACTGTTTCATGAGACCTTTTTGGCTTTTTGTGCCTTTTTGTACTCTTTTTCAAATTTTTTACGTCGGGCATAAGAGAGTTTTTCAATAAAAAGCTTTCCTAAAAGATGATCCATCTCATGCTGTATGGCAACGCTCAGCAAGCCATCGGCTTGAAGCTGGCACGATTCGCCGTAACGGTTGCAATAGGACAAGGTCACGGTCTCAAAACGTTCAATATCTTCATAAAATCCCGGAACGGACAGGCATCCTTCCTGATAGAGCTGATGCCCGCTGGATGCAATAATTTCAGGATTAATGATTTCCAAGAGATTCGCTCTGGACTGCTCATCATTTTCATCGGGAAGGTTGATAATGAGTGCATTAATGGGGTTGGCAACCTGAATGGCCGCCAAACCGATACCGTTGGCATGAAGCATGGTAGCGTACATCGCATCTAAAAATTCGTGCAATTGCGCATCAAATCGGGTCACCTCCGCAGAGACCTGTTTTAAGCGCTTGTCGGGATAGGTGATGACTTCAAGTTTCATGGTTAAACACCTATGGGGTATGGACGACATACGGAACGGTATCGTCTTTTCCGGAAGCTTTCATGGCATCGAGGGCATGAACAATAATCTCTTCGGGAGAGAAACTCGGCAGTACTTCCGCAACGCCAATGGCCGATTTAAGATGTACCTCTTTTTCTGCCAAGAAAAAGTTGCTTGAATCAATAAGCTCAAAGAGACGTTCTGCCGCTTTTTTGGCGCTGTCGAGATCGGTATGTTTTAAGATCATCATAAATACGCCATCGCCATAGTGCGCAATTACGTCGCTGCGGCGTGAGGTTTTCATGAGCAGTCGGGCAATAGTTCGAGTGACTAGAAAAAGCGACTTTTCACTCTCCATTGTCGCTTTGAGCGAATCGGCAAGCTCAATGGCTAAAAAAGAGCTTTTGTGCTTAAACTCAAGCACCAAATTAATCTCTTGTTCCAGTTTGGAGAGCAAAAAACGTTTGTTGTGAATGCCGTAACGGTTATCAAATACCGTTTCATTTTCAACACTTTTGACAATGGTAGCCGTTTCACCGTAAAGATGCTTCATGTGGGTAATCTGTTTTTTCAAGATACCGTTGAGTTTGTTAATGTCTTTATCGAGAGCTTCAACGGCCAATATAGCCGATTTTTGCTCCGGATTAGAAGAGAGTTCCGTTTTGCTGTTTTCCAGGACCTTGGTCATGAGGTTCATATTTTTGTAGAGCGTAGCCGAGACGTGAAGAATATTTTTAATCGAAGAGAAGCCCTCTTTTAACTGACGCTCCAGCTCAATACTTTTTTCGTCATCATTGCTCTCTTCAAGCTCTAAAATATCTTTGATCTGTTTGCGTAATGAAGCACTTTTGTCTTCTAAAAGGCGATCAAAATAGAGCGCAAAGTTGTTGGGCGTAGGCGGTAAATTGTCTCTAATGAGTGCAGCAAAAACCTCTTTAGAGAAGATTTCAAGATCACTGGTCGGGTCATCTAGGGCTGCGGTTATCATGGGGTCTGCTTTCTCATTTGCTATTGCTCACACTTCTATTTCTCTTTTTTACTTAACACTTCATCAATCATACCGTAACTTACTGCTTCAGCAGCACTCATATAGTTATCTCTATCGGTATCTTTTTCAATTTTTTTAATGCTCTGGCCGGTATTGTTTGCAATAATGCCGTTGAGTTCGGCTTTCATGCGCAGAATCTCTTTGGCTTGAATCTCAATATCGGTTGCCTGTCCCTGGGCACCGCCGAGAGGCTGGTGAATCATAATGCGTGCGTGCGGCAGTGCGTATCGCTTGCCTTTGGTGCCCGAACACAGGAGAAATGCTCCCATAGAAGCAGCTTGTCCAATGCAGATGGTAACAATGTCGGGACGAATATAGTTCATGGTATCGTACATGGCCATTCCCGCCGTGACGACACCGCCGGGAGAGTTAATGTAGAAGTAGATATCTTTTTCCGGATCTTCTGCCTCCAGAAAGAGCATCTGTGCGACAATAGAAGAAGCAACGGCATCGTTGACCTCCCCGCTTAGCATAATAATGCGATCTTTTAAGAGTCGTGAGTAGATATCGTACGAACGCTCACCACGTCCTGTTTTTTCGACAACGTAAGGAATGTAGCTCATGCGGTTACTTTTCGAGCTTAGCGTTTAAGAGCTTGCTAAGCACTTTGTCTTCGACCATGGCCATCTGAATGGCAGGAAGATAACCTGATTCTTGGTAATGTTTGTATGCCGCTTGCGGGTCTTGCCCCATCTGCATTGCCTCATAATAGATGGTCTGCATGACCTCTTGCTCTTCTATTTGCACCGCCTCTTTTTTGGCCAGCGCATCAATAATGAATGTAGCTTTAACAGAACGCGCGGCATCATCACGTAGCGATTCACGGAGTTCTTTGACTTTGTCGGCATTCTCTTTGAGTTCATTGAGCTCTTCTTCGTTCATCTCACCCGCTTTTTTGTTGAGTGCCATGTCCATCTCCTGTTCTACCACAAATGCCGGCAGGGAAAGCTCGGTTTTGTCGACAAGTGTCTCCAGCAGTGCCGGCTTAAGCTCATCGTTGTAGAGTTTGGAGAGTTTTTCGCTTAAGATCTGCTCTTTGACTTTGGCCTGCAGCATTTCAAGGTTGGCTCCCTCTTCACCCGGAAGCATTTTCTTGGCGAGCTCATCATCAACAGTAATTGGTGCTTTGGTCTGAATGCCGTTGACTTTTACCGTAAACTCGGCATCTTTTCCGGCAAGTTTCTCACCGCCGTAATTTTCAGGGAAGGTGACGCTAACGACTTTCTCTTCCCCTTTTTTCATGCCGATAACCTGCTCTTCAAAACCGGGAATAAATTGCCCCGACCCTAAACGAAGTGCAAAGTTTTCTGCCGTACCGCCTTCAAACAGTTCGCCGTCAACAGAGCCTTTAAAGTCAATAACGGCGGTATCGCCTTCAACCAGAGCACGATCTTCTTCAACGTCAATCAGCTCTGCTTGGGCCGCTGCCAACTCTTCAATACGTTCATTGATCTCTTTGGACATAATGCGCGGCTTTTTAAAATCCGGTACAAGAGCAGTATAGTCGCCGAGGTCAACTTCGGGACGGATGGCAACAGCAACTTCGACATTAATAGCGGTGTCCCCTTTGTCAAATTTGGAGATTTGCGGTTCACCGATGAGTGAATCGCTGGCAATATCCATGGCATCAAGACCTTTGTTTAAAAGATCGCGCAGTGCTTCGGCCTCGGCATCTTGAATCAAGCGTTCCCCGTACTGCTTTTTAACGGCACTAACAGGAACTTTTCCTTTTCGAAAACCGGCAATACTGGTTGTCTTGGCGAGCTGCGCAGCAATTTTTTCTACGTTGGCTTCAATCTCTGAGTTGGGAATAACTCCGATGATCTGAGCGTTCGCACTGTCGATCTTGTTTGTCTTAATGTCCATTCGTTTCCTTTGGGCGTAATGCAATGACTGCATAAAATACATGTAAAAGCGTTACGGCATATTTTTGGGCAATAATACCAAAAAAATACTAATAAATCGTTTAGATTGCAGTGATGTTTTGGAGTGCTAACCATATTGTGGTAAGCTTGCAACAAAAGTCAGGAGTGTTTGATGCCGATATGGATGATTTGTGTGATGGGTACGATGCTGTTTGTCGGATGCAATTCCGGCAGCAGCAACACAACAGCAGTACCGCCTGTCAGTCCGAGCAGCAGCTCCGAGGAAGATGTGCGAGCCTACCAGCACGGGGTAGATTTTCTGAAACGTTCCGACGGCAGTTATTGGTTGGTGTGGGCCAGTTCGGGATTGCCGCCGCAGGGAGAAGATGATAACGGTGAGTGGACACATGATGTGTATGCCGCGTCTGTTGCTGTCAATGCGCCGACGATCGCACCGGTAAAGCTCATTGCCGAAGAGCGGGCGCAAGAGCCTTCGAGTGCGGCCATTGCAGCAGACGGTCACATAATGATTACGATGGAAGATGCGTTTGAAGACGATGGTGTCTATGCGCAGACCTATGCGGTGTATGACGCATCGCTCCGTCCGATTAAGCCGTATCGTCACATTGTGGCATACGGAGGACATTCGGGACATGTGGCCGCTGTCGGCAACTATTTTGTAGTATTTTATTCCGAGGGTTGGGTCGATGGCGGCGGTGTTGACGACTTAGGTTCAGGCGATGACGTACTGCTTAAAACCTACACGACCCGCGGCGATATTTTGCATGAAAACGATGTCGCCGTCAGTGAGCATACACGGGACTGGTGGCCGCTGTTAGCCGGGTCACCGCAATATGCTTTGTTGTTATGGCAACGCTTCGTGGACGATCAGCGCTATGCACAACTGTTATACCGAATGTACGATCCCGAGACAAACCGCTGGATAAGCGATGCCGTAACGCTTTCAGAAGCAGTGCGCTACTATACATACGATGTGCAGTATATTGAAACGCTGGAGCGTTTTGTGGTTTGTGGTACGGATGCGCAAGGCAAGGGCTTCGCACGACTGCTGACACCAGACGGAACGGTAGTGGCACAATATAACGCGCTGCCGCCGTTTGTTCGGGAGGCGCAACCTGCCGTACGCATCCATAACAGCAACGCGGCTACCGTGGTCTATCCGACGGCTCCGTCGGGATTGATGGTTTTACGGCTCAGTCGTACGCATATAGAGCTTACACAGACAATAGCGTCGTCATATTCATGGTACTACAGCGGTACCGACGGTATTTTTACCGATGCGAAACGTCTCTATTTTATTTCACTGACTCCTGAAGGCCTTCAAGCGGTAGATGCCGTCATTGAGTAGCGTTTAGAGATGAAGGCGCTTGACACGAACCGTGCGTCCCTTAACAGGATGGCGTTGCAGTCGCTGCAGTGCTGTATCGGCTAGGTGTTTGCGCAGGGCAACGTACGTATAGGTTTCGCCGACGGTAATAGTTCCGATAGCATCTGCAGAGATAGCGGGATCGGCAGTCAGTGCCCCGACAATATCGCCGGGGCGCAGCTTCTCTTTTTTACCGCTGCTAATAAAAAGGGTAGCCATAGGAGCACGTAAGGTATAGGGGTGCGGTGCATCCGGAATGCTGTGCCACGTAATCGGTTCGAGTGTTTCGAGTACGGTTTCATCGCCGAGACACAGACTGACACTTAAGCCCTGCTTGTCCATACGTCCGGTTCGTCCGATACGGTGCAGATAGAGATCATGCTCAAACGGCAGTTCATAGTTCAGAACCAATGCCACGGTGTCAATGTCCAAGCCCCGTGCGGCAACATCGGTGGCAACGAGTACACTACAGCTGCCGTTGGCAAAAAGCGTTAGCGCTTCTTCCCGCTCGAACTGTTCGAGATCACTGTGCATGGCAAGGGCATCAATACCGCGATCGTAGAGGCTGTCGGCAAGGGTGTCGCATGCAGTTTTAGTATTGCAAAAGATGATGACGCGCTCTTTTTGGTAGTGTCCCAGCAGATGCAACAGCACTGTTTCGCGTGTTGCGTCACTGCAGCGGTAAAAGTGTTGGATAATCTGATCGGAACGTGTTTCGCTATTGAGGCGAATCTCAAGGGCATGGTTTAAGAAGCGGTGAGAAAGGGTACGTATTGCATCGGAAAATGTTGCCGAAAAGAGCAGTGTCTGACGTTTTTGCGGTGCCGTTTCGATAATGGCGGCAATATCATCGTAAAAGCCCATATCGAGCATGCGATCGGCTTCATCAAGCACCAAAGTGTTGAGATGTTCCAAGGTCAGTGTCTCCCGCTGCAAATGGGCGCGTACGCGACCGGGTGTTCCGACGACAATGTGTGCCTGATGCGCAAGGGAGTGTATCTGCTTTTTCATGGGGGAGCCGCCACAGAGTTCCAAGATTTTGACATTATGCATGGCAGATGCCAAACGGCGCAATTCCGAAGCCACCTGTGATGCGAGCTCTCGCGTCGGGCAGAGTAGCAGTGCTTGGATACGAAATGTTTTTACATGTAAATTATGCAGGACTCCCAGACCGAATGCCACGGTCTTTCCGCTGCCTGTTTTAGCCTGGGCAATCAGGTCGTGACCCTGCAAGATATGCGGTAAACTCTCTTGTTGAATGGGGGTCATGTGTGAAAAACCTCGGCGTTCTAAAGCGCTGAGAAGTCGGTCGTGAAGCGGTAGTTGTGAAAATGCAATGCTCATGGTCGATCATTTTGAAAGCATAGGGGTGCGCGAAGCGATGGTATCGTATTCATAAGTGACAGTATAGCGCTATTTTTCTTTAGAACACAGATTGTAGCAGACTCTTAGCTTTTCCCTGCTATGCTTTTAGAAGAAAACGAGTTGAGGATAACAGTGAATTCAAATGATCATAGCGCTTTTGAAGCAGCGGTAAAAACCATGATGAAAAGTATTGGAGAAGACCCGCAGCGCGAGGGTTTGTTAAAGACGCCGCAGCGGGTACGCAAAGCATATGAGTTTATGTTCGGAGGGTACAAAGAAGACCCTAAAACCGTATTGGAGTCGGCACTTTTCAGCAGCTCCAACGATGAGATGGTTCTCATAAAAGATATTGAACTCTACTCTACCTGTGAACATCACCTGCTGCCGATTATCGGTCGGGCACATGTTGCCTATATTCCCGACGGTAAGGTCGTCGGTCTCTCCAAAATTCCCCGTGTGGTCGATATTTTTTCACGTCGCATGCAGATTCAAGAGCAGTTGACGGAACAGATCGCCGAAACAATCATGCAGACGATCGCCCCCAAAGGGGTTGCCGTAGTGATTCAGGCGCGCCATATGTGCATGGAGATGCGCGGGGTCGAGAAGATTAATTCGACAACGACATCGAGTGCGCTTAGAGGACTGTTTAAAAAAGATGTTCGGACACGTTCGGAATTTTTTAATCTGATTAACGCACCGGCGGGAACACGTTACTAACGATGCCCTTACGCTCTTTAAAAGACCGCATCAGAAATCAAGACCTCTGCATTAAGTTCGGCATGGTCTCTAAAATTAGCTCGACGGTCATTATTGCCGAGGGGTTGCAGGTGAGCATCGGGGACACGGTGACCATTGAGTCTCAGGTCAACGGCGATGAAACTATGGGGATGGTGACGGAGCTTGACGGTTCAAAGTTCTTTGTGACACCGTTTAGTTTTATTGAAGGTTTTCGTACCGGAGACAAGGTCTATCTCAATCACGGCGGTATGAGCATACCGGTGGGCGAGGGGCTGTTGGGTCGGGTGGTCGATCCGTTTATGAACCCCATTGACGGCAAAGGACCCATTCACTCTTTTCAGCGTGACCCGATTTTAAAAACCCCCATTGAGGCAATGAAGCGGGGAATGATCGATGAGGTATTTTCCGTCGGGGTGAAAAGCATTGACGGTCTGCTGACTTGCGGAAACGGCCAAAAGTTGGGTATTTTTGCAGGCAGCGGTGTTGGAAAATCTACATTAATGGGCATGATTGTACGCGGTTCGGAAGCTCCGGTTAAAGTGGTTGCTCTGATTGGTGAACGGGGTCGCGAGGTTCCGGAGTTTATTGAGAAAAACCTCGGTGGAAATTTGGAGAATACGGTTATTGTCGTAGCGACCAGTGATGATTCGCCTTTAATGCGTAAATACGGTGCCTTCTCGGCAATGAGCGTGGCGGAGTATTTTAAAGATCGCCATCAGGATGTACTGTTTATTATGGACTCTATTACCCGTTTTGCCATGGCGCAACGTGAAATCGGTTTGGCGTTGGGAGAACCTCCCACTTCTAAAGGGTACCCGCCCTCATCGCTTACTCTGCTGCCGCAACTGATGGAGCGTGCGGGTAAAGAAGAGGGTAAAGGTTCGATTACCGCTTTTTTTACGGTTTTGGTTGAAGGGGATGACATGAGCGACCCTATTGCCGACCAGTCACGCTCTATTTTAGACGGACATATCGTACTGTCGCGAGAGCTGACCGATTTCGGTATTTACCCGCCTATCCATATTTTAAACTCCGCGTCTCGGGTAATGAACGATATTATCACGCCTGAACATTTTGAGGCGGCACGGAAATTTCGCAAGCTCTATACTCTACTGAAAGAGAATGAGATGCTCATACGCATTGGAGCATACACCAAAGGAACCGATCCGGACCTTGATGAAGCCATTGAAAAGAGAGCAAAGATGGAACGGTACCTCTCTCAGGGGGCAATGTATCAGCTGACGTTTAAAGAGTGTTCCGAAAATCTTATTGAGATTATGAGCTAAATAAGACAAAAATACTCCTTTTTGTTAAACTTCTGTTATTATAATAATGCTTTAAGCATAACATAACATCTTATGAACTATGATGTCAGTAGTAGAAAGAGACAAAAATTGTCTGCTATTAAAAACGTATAAATATAATTTTTAAGAGGAATACAATGCAAGTTTATATGGATAACAACGCAACAACCATGACCGATCCGAAAGTGGTCGAGGCGATGTTGCCGTTTTTCAGTGAGCGCTACGGGAACCCGAACTCACTGCACAAATTCGGAACATCGACGCATCTGCCGCTCTCCAAAGCGATTGATCAGGTCTATCAGGGCATTAACGCCGCGGAGCAGGATGACATTGTTTTTACGTCATGTGCTACCGAGGCAAATAACTGGGTACTGCAGTCTATCTGGATTGACAAGATGCTCAACAGTGATAAAAATCACATTGTTACGACCGAGGTGGAGCATCCCTCCATCTTGTCTACATGTAAATTTTTAGAAGACCAGGGTATGAAAGTAACCTACCTTCCGGTGAATGAACAGGGTATTGTCGAAGCACATACGGTGCGCAGCTTTATTACCGACAAAACGGCACTGGTCTCTATTATGTGGGCGAACAACGAAACGGGTATGATCTTTCCGATTCAAGAGATCGGCGAAATCTGTAAAGAGAAAGGGGTGCTGTTCCACAGTGACGGTGTGCAGGCAGTCGGAAAAATTCCGGTTGACATGCAGGCGGTACATATCGATTTTATGTCCATGTCGGCACATAAATTTCACGGTCCCAAAGGAGTCGGTGCCCTCTATATTAGAGATTCGCAAAAACTGACGCCGCTGTTTCACGGCGGTGAACAGATGGGAGGTCGGCGTTCGGGAACACTTAACGTTCCCGGAATTATCGGCATGGGCAAAGCGATGGAACTGGCAACAGAAAATATTGAAGCGACCATGGCGCTGATTCGGTCCAAACGTGACCGCCTCGAAGATGCTCTCTTGGAGATGCTCGATGATGTCATGGTTGTGGGTGATCGCAACAACCGTACACCCAATACCATTTTAATTTCAGTGCGCGGCGTGGAAGGCGAGGGAATGTTGTGGGATCTCAACAATGCCCTTATCGGTGCATCAACGGGAAGTGCCTGTGCGAGTGAAGATCTTGAAGCCAATACCGTTATGCTGGCTATCGGTGCGGACAATGAACTTGCCCATACGGGAATTCGTCTGAGCCTGAGTCGTTTTACGACGGACGAAGAGGTCGATTATGTGATTGAAGCCTTTACCGCTGCGGTCAAGCGATTGCGTGCCATTTCGAGTTCGTATGCCAAAGTAGGGCCGAGTCCGGGCGGTGAAGCACAGGCGTGCGATCTGCTCTATCACCATGAAAACGATGTTAAAGTAATACACTAAAAGGAGTCAGAGATGGCAAAAGATAATTTATTAGGCGGCTCGCTGTGGGACGCATATTCCAATAAAGTTACGACACTAATGAACAACCCCCAACATCAAGGGGAGATTACCGAAGAGGAGGCTGCCGCACACGGCAACAAACTCATTGTTGCCGATTTCGGAGCGGAGAGCTGCGGCGATGCGGTACGTCTGTATTGGGAGATTAACCCCGAGACGGATGTGATTGAAAATGCCAAGTTTAAAAGTTTCGGTTGCGGTACGGCGATTGCCAGTTCGGATGTTATGACCGAATTATGTCTGGGTAAGACTGTTGACGAAGCGGTAAAAATTACCAATATCGATGTAGAAAAAGCACTGCGTGACGATCCGGATACGCCGGCGGTACCGCCGCAAAAGATGCACTGTTCGGTGATGGCGTATGATGTTATTAAAAAAGCGGCAGGCCTTTACAAAGGTGTTGATGCCGAGAGTTTTGAAGAGGACATTATTGTCTGTGAATGTGCGCGTGTCAGTTTGAGCACCCTTCAAGAGGTGATTCGTCTTAACGACCTGAAAACCGTTGAAGAGATTACCGACTACACCAAAGCGGGCGGGTTTTGTAAGAGCTGTATTAAGCCCGGCGGTCATGAGGAGCGAGAGTATTATCTGGTAGATATTTTAGCCGATACCCGCCGACAGATGGACGAGGAGAAGATGGCAGCGGCAGCCGATGCCGGTGCGGTGGGTGATTTTGAACATATGACACTGGTGCAGCAGATTAAAGCAATTGACGCTGTCATTGACGAGAGTGTACGACAGTTTTTAGTGATGGACGGCGGCAACATGGAGGTTATCGACATTAAGAGCAGTGATGAACATATTGATGTCTATATTCGCTATCTGGGTGCGTGTAACGGGTGTGCGAGTTCAACAACCGGAACGCTGTATGCCATTGAGTCGACACTCAAAGAGAAGCTCTCTCAAAAAATTCGCGTACTTCCTATTTGACAATTTAAAGATTGTTATCGAACCACGTTGCCACTTCGCTGCGAATCGTATGGCGCAGTTGAATACCGGCGACAAAGTCGCTGTGTTGCGCTTTGTTAAGCAGGGTGACCAGAGCATTGCGCCGCTTGGAGAGAAACGGGTGATCAATCTGACGCGGATCTCCCATAACAACAAGTCGCGTCTCATTGCCCATGCGGGTACCGATGAGCTTCATGGTAGCATTGGTCATATTCTGCGCTTCATCGATAATGACAAACTTTCGTGAGATGGTTGTGCCGCGCATGTGGGCAATATCCATCACTTCAATATGGTGTTTCACCATAAAAAGCTCGGTGGCATTTTCACGTTTAACGGAGTTGGTAGTTCCGGTATATTCAATTTGAGAATCGATGGACTGTCGGGTCTGATGCTCAATAGTAAAATTAATGGCGGCATAGAGCGGATACATAAAATAGCCCAGTTTTTGCTCTTCGTCACCCTTGCGAAAGCCAAGTTCGGCTTGTTGATCGTTGGATGTAACGGTATTTCTGGCATAGACAATACCATCGACAATACCGTCGTTGTAGAGCTCTAAACCTGCTTGAAGCGCAATGAGTGTTTTGCCCGATCCGGTAGCTCCGGCAACAACGGTAATGTAGTTTTGCGGATGGGTAAGCATAGTAAAGTAGAATTTCTGATCCAGATTGATGGGACGTACGAGCATCTCATTGAAATGCTCTCCGAAACGTTTGTCAAAATCACACCACTCCAGACGTTTATTCAGGCTGAGCGCATACTTTTGAATGCCTGTCTCATAAATCTCACTGCTGGGACTCCGTGCCTCTTGAATAAAGGTGAGTTGTTCAAAGTTGGTGTAGGAGTGCAGATCGGTTTCGGGCAGGTCACTGTAGTAGAGGAGATGGGAAAAATCGATACGCTCAGGGTGTGCAACACTGGCATTGCGGATACTTTGGGCTTCAATGCCCTGAATGTGGGCGGCAATCTTAAAAGCGATATCGTTAGTGAGCAGTATGAGTCCATATTCATGAGCTATTTCGGCAATTTTGGCATCGTTAAGCCCCTTGAGCTCATGAAACGAAGCGGCTATTTTGTACGGTTCTCTGTAGATAATGTAGAGATCAATCGGAGCGGTTGCATCACTGTATAGCGATCTGTCAAATGTCAGTGCGAGTTTGTAATACCTGTCATCAGCATTGGCATGATGCCTCAGGCAAGAAGGCAGTGCCGATGTTTCAACGGGTGTTCCCGAGGCATCGTCGGCGAGTCTGAAAAATTCACGCGCTCGAAAACCGGCTTCGGAACGCATGTCGTCTTTTTTGCTATTGAGTTCAGCCAAAACAACATTCGTGATAACAACACTGTTTTGATTGTGTTGACTGATGGTAAGAATGTTAGCGGGATTATCAAGAATAACCGAGGTGTCAAGCAGGTAACAGTTTGATCGAGAGTGCATTGCAAAAACCTTTTTCGGGTTGAATTCTGCTGTAAAAGCATTATAGAGGTAGTTAGCTTAAGAATATCAGCGATACTATTGCGTTACAATAACCGGTTAGTAATTTCCAAGGAGAACCCATTTGAAGTTTGCCCTGTCGTTCATGATGCTCTGCTCGCTGTTATTTGCGGAAGATACTGTTGTTTGCGAAATACTCGGAACGCAGAGTAAGCGCATCCAATGTACCTTTTTTACGCAGAGTGTCTCATTTGATCGCAATATTACCTTCTGTTGGGAATCACCCGATGCCGCTTATGACTACCGGGAGCGTGACTTTACCATGGAAGCTCACCATCGTTCGGTGTATGATTATCGGTACTATTACGGCAGAGCCTCGGGTCTTTGGGATATTTATGTAAAAGATGCCGCCGGAGATGTTTTGGCGCATACTACGTTTGAACTTCACAGTGACGACGAGATGCCGCTTAAATAAATTGGAAAAGATCCGGTTGGTTTAAAGAGATACGGCTATAATCACACTTATGAATACATTGACATGGCGCGCTCTTTTTGAAGCGGCAAAACAGCATAAAAAACGTATCTTTTTAGGTCAGTTGGTCGCGCTGGTTGCTGTGCTCCTTTCGTTGCCGATTCCTTTGTTGTTTCCACTGCTGATTGACGAAGTACTGCTTGATAAACCCGCTACCTTGGTCGGAATGATGGACACGCTGTTTGCACCGCATGAGGCGTACATGTATATTGTCATTATTTTTGTGATGACACTCTTTTTTCGGTTGATGTTTTTTGTTTTTAATGCTTTGGGATCGCGTATCTTTACCACCGTCTCCAAAGAGCTGGTCTATCAGATACGGATTAAATTGCTACGTCATCTCGAAGATGTCTCCATCGCCGAATACGAGTCGCTCGGCGGCGGTGGCATCAGCTCTAAACTGGTGACGGATATTAATACCGTCGATACGTTTCTTGGGGTCAGTATCGGACGTTTTTTTGTGTCGGTGCTCTCGCTCATCGGTATTGCGGTCATTTTATTTGCGATTGACCCGCAGCTTGCCGCGATTATTTTAATTTTAAACCCGATTGTTGTGACCGTTACGGTAATGCTCGGCAAACGCATTGCCAAACTCAAGCGATCCGAAAACGAGAATATTGAGCGTTTTCAAAACAGTCTCTCGGAAACTCTGGATCTGTTTATTGAGGTGCGAACCAATAATCAGGAGAAGCGCTATATTAACAAGATGATTGCCAATGCCAAATCGATTCGCAATGCATCGACGGCATTTGGTTGGAAAAGTGAAGCCGCGGCGCATCTCTCTTCGTTCATTTTTTTAAGCGGTTTTGAGATCTTTCGTGCCGTCGCCATAGTGATGGTGCTCTTTTCCGATCTGAGTATCGGGCAGATGTTTGCCGTTATCGGCTATTTATGGTTTATGGTAACACCGCTGCAAGAGCTTTTAAATATTATTTTTACCTTTACGAACGCCAGTACGGCACTCAATCGTCTAAATGCACTGCTTGCTCTGGAGAAAGAGCCGCGGTATGCGCACCGAAAGAATCCTTTCAAAGAGCATGCTACCAATACCATAACGCTTAAACACATCTATTTCTCTTACGGAGACAAAGAGATTTTACACGATGTCAGTTTGCGTATTCCCGCAGGGAAAAAAGTAGCACTTCTGGGAGCCAGCGGTAGCGGTAAAACAACGTTGGCACATATTATTTTAGGATTGTATGCCATTAAAAAAGGGGATGTGCTTGTTGACGGCATCAGTGTGAAAGAGATCGGATTGGATGTGATGCGTGAGAACATTGCACTGGTGTTGCAGCAACCAAAAATGTTTAACGACACGTTGCGTCACAATCTCACCCTTGGCCGGCAAGTAAGCGATGAGAAACTGTATGAGGCACTGCATGTTGTTCAGCTTGATGGAGTTATGAAGAAGCTCACCCACGGACTTGAGACACAAATTGGCAAAGACGGTATTCGCCTCAGTGGCGGGGAACGACAGCGTGCTGCCATTGCGCGCATGCTTATTACCGATCCCAATGTGATTATTTTAGATGAATCGACATCAGCATTGGACGTGGTGACCGAAGCCAATTTGTTTCGCTCTTTACAGGAGCATCTCGAAGAAAAAAGTATGCTTATTATTACGCATCGTCTAAAAACCGTTGAGAATGCCGACTATATCTATATTTTACACGAGGGGCGCATTGTCGAAGAGGGAACGCCCCAAGAATTGCTGGCACAAGAGGGACATTACAGTAGTTATTTCGATGAGGTTATTGAGTAGTGCTTACCATTTGTAGTGTTGGCGTAAAATATCATAGTAGTTGGTAATGCGCCGGACATAGTCAACCGGTTCTTGACCGCGGGCATAGCCGTATTTGAGATCTTTGAAATAGGTACGCTCTGAGAGCAGCGGCAGGATCTTTTTCATGTTTACCCATAAGTAGGGATCGTAACCGAGTTTTTTGCCTAAAAGAATGGCATCATAAATATGCCCGCGACCCACATTGTAGCCGGCGAGTGCAAACTTGATGCGTTCCGACGTGCCTTTAACCCGTTTGGGAGCGTGTCGAATCTGTTTGGCAATATAGCGTGCACCGCCGTTAATGCTTTGATTGGCATCGAGACGATCGGCAATACCCATCTGTAATGCTGTGGGGTGGGTCAGCATCATCATGCCGCGAACACCGGTCGGACTGGTGGCATTAGGGTTCCAGTGTGACTCCTGATAGGCAAGAGCGGCTAACAAACGCCAATCAATGCGGTATCGTTTTCCCGCAGCTCGAAACAGATGGATATAACGCGGCAAGAGGGTAGAGATGCGTCGGTGATAGATGCTGACATCGACATAATCAAAAATTTCGACATGGGAGAAGTAGCTGTCTTTAATGCTGTGAAACTGTTTGGAGTCTTTAAAGTGCCCAAACCACTCTTTCACATTGTCTCGTAACGTCACTGCGGCATCGGTTTTGGGAAACATCCAGACAAGATGTTCTTTTTCGCTGACGGCAAAACTGACGTTCATATGCGGATAGTAGCGACGATTAATGGCAATAATATGGGAGTCGGCAAGGGTACATTCAATTTTATGCTTGCTGATGCGCTCAAAAATATGTTCGGTAGTATAGCCTTCGTGTTCAATCCAATGAAGATCGGGGAGCCTCTTTTGAAGTTGATGCATGGTTTCGACATAACTGCTTTTTTGGATAATTTCAAGTTGATAGTTGGGGAGGTCTTCAAGAGTTTTAGGGCGTTTGGTGTAGCCGCATACAACCTGTTCTTGAACATCAAAATAGTGCGGTCCCATTAAAAAAAGCTTTTCACGTTGTGCCGTATGGGTTAAGCCTGCCGCGGCAAAATCGGCTTCACCGCGCTCCAAAGCCTCGAGTACCTCTTTAATAGAATATTTGATAATAAAATTGACACGGTATCCTTGTGAAGCGGCGAAGGCATTGACAAGATCGTACTCAAAACCGCGTTTTTGATTGTTTGCCCCGTAGTAAAACGTTGTCGGAGCGTTTCGGGTGAGCACGTTGAGGACTTTTGGTGATGCAGGAGCGGCATAGATTGTGCTGTTTATGGCAAGAAGTGCCAAGCAAACGGCAAACCATTGAAGCATGAGGCACTCCTGTTTTTTACATGTATTATGCCACAATCCACTTTGTAATAAAATAACCTCCAATAACAAGCCACAAAAACATGGAGCCGGCGGTATATAACGGTGCGAGCCCAAGCCCTTTAAATTTAGCAAAACGAGTACCCATGCCCAGTGCCGTCATGGCCATAGTGAGTAAAAATGTATCGATTTCATTAATATAACCGACAATATTTTGAGGAACAATTTGAAGTGAATTGAACCCTGCCATACCGATAAAGTAAACGGCAAACCAAGGAATAACCAAGGTAACACCTCCGGCTTGCGAACCGCTTTTTTTTGCCTGATAGGAGAGGTAGATTCCTAAAATAATGAGCATCGGTGCAATCATAATAACGCGCGTCATCTTGACAATAACAGCGGCATCGCTCGCCTCTTGTCCGTAAGCACCGCCGACGGCAACGACTTGAGCGACTTCATGAATGGTACCGCCGACAAAAATACCGAATTCACGATGCGTCATATCAAAAATACCGGCGGAATAGAGTGCCGGGTATAAAAACATGGCAATGGTTCCAAAGAGAACCACCATGGAGACGGCTACGGCTGTTTTATGTTCCTGGGCTTTGAGTACGGGTTCGGTTGCCAATACGGCGGCGGCACCGCAGACAGAAGCACCTGATGCCGTGAGCATGGAAGTATCACGATCCATCTTGAATACCTTGGTACCCAAATAGGTACCCAGTACAAATGTTGTCGAAAGCATAATGAGCGAGACTAAAAAGCCGTCCATACCGACTTCGGCAATCTGCTGAAAGGTAATGCGAAATCCGTAAAAGACAATGGCAAAACGTAGAATCTTTTTGCCTGAGAAGAGTATGCCGCTCTCCCAAGTTTCGGGAATGCGATTGTGCAAGGTGTTGGCGTAAAAGATACCGATGACAATACCTACGACAAGGGGAGAAATTCCTAAGGCACTGACGGCAGAAAGATTGGCAATCATGGTAGCGGCAGCTGCAAAAATGGCAACAAAAAGAATACCGCTGAGGGTTCCGGAGCGTTTTTCGGGTGAAAAGGGCATTGAACTCCTTTGTTTAAAATGGTAACGAAAGTGACATTATAGGTAATTTTTCTATATATGTAAAATAATATTTTTTAAAAGCTAAGACCGACCGATATTTCAGGGTAGCCTCGAGCGCTACCGTCACCGCTGCGGTGCGGGTAATACTCTTGTACCCAACCCAATGAGCTGTAGCTGTTGGGGCTTAAGTGGAAGGAGATGCCGACACGAAAACCGTAAACATCGTAATCTTTATAGGGCGACTCCATAAAGCTGCGGCGGTAAAATCCACCGGCATAAGGGCGATAAACGGGATGCAAAGGGGTGTGATAGGTTAAAGGAATGCTAATATCGTGCCTGTTTGGACTTCCACCGAACCATCCGCGATAGGAGAGCCCTGTCGAGAGATTGTCAAGAATAAAGTAATGGGCGCGCACGCCGACAATTGTATAGGTGGTGTTGTAACTGCTGCCGCTGCTGAGCGTAATACCGAAATGTTGTTGACCTTGAGCAAACATATCGGCATGTAGCGGCGCCATTGTCAAAAGCATGAAGGGTATAACACGAAGTTTGTATTGCATAAGGTATTCCTTTATTGTAAAAGTTCGAGCATTTCGGCCGCTTCGTCAAGACCGCTGGCGGCTGCTTTTGCAAACCATGTTTTGGCTGTTTTGATATTGACGGCAATATTGTCGGTCCCTTTGTAGTAGATCCATCCGAGCATGAGCATGGCATCGGGATCTCCCCGCATAGCGGCTTTATGGTACCAATAGTACGCCGCATCCAAGTCAACAGTGCCGAGTTTCCCGTTTTTATAGGCACTTGCCAGTAAAAAAGCAATACTGTTATTGCCTGCTTCGGCCTCTTCTTGCAAGAGAGCAATTGCCTCACGGTGTTGCGCAAGTGTATTGTCTTCATAGAGTTTTAGGGCATATTCCAAGGCACTTTCAACAGCAATAAGTGTGATGGCTATAAGTAACGTGACGAGAAACGGTTTCAAAAAAGTCATGAATATTGCTCAGGCTCCTGTTTGTGCTTATCATACCCAAAACGTATAACAATACTGTTAAATGGTAATTTACATGTAAAAACAAGGTGTAAATATTATCTAGCGTTTTGTTGCCCAAGGGTTGTTGAATTGGTGCCGTCCGGGCTTTGAAACAGTTGCAGCAGTGTCGTTTTGCGAGCTATTGATATTGTGCATACCGTGAATGAAGTCGTTTTTAGCAGTCTGGTTTTTTGGGCCTCGCTGCGTCTTGTTATTGCACAGTGTGGAGTGAGTCATATGTTTTATTCGTTGCCGCCGCTGTTTTTTGATAAGCCGATGTTGCAGGTATTGGCGCTGTTTGTAAATTGTTTTAAAGTCTGCCAAGGCAAAATGGCGTTCTTGCAGACGCAACTCTGAAATACTAAGAGCGGTTGCTTCGGTTGCTAACAGTGCTAAAAGAAGCGTTACCGGTATGAGCAGTGTCGATGTTTTCATAAGCAGATTATAGCACCTTCTAGTGGAGTGTTTGTGTAGCGCAAATGGAAGAAAGATTGAGGGTTATCGTAGTGCCAACACCTTCTTTGGAAGTAACATTAATAAGAAGATCGTGGAGTGATGCAATCTCCTTAACAATGTACAGACCCAATCCCAATCCCTTGCTGTCGGTGCTTTCACGATAATATTTTTCAAAGATCTCTTTGGGGTTTTTAATGCCGTGGCCGTAGTCTTTGATGCTTAAGCGTGCCGAGGTACATGTAATTTCCACGTTGGAATGGGCAGGGGAGTACTTAATAGCATTGCCTACAATGTTGTCAATCATACGCATTAACGCTTCGCGATCGGCATTTACAGGCGTAGCTTCGGTTTTGAGAGTCAGCGTTATATTAGGACGCATATCGTTCCAGTACCCGAGGCGATCTTCTAAAAGCGCTGCAAGATCGAAATGGGAGCGCTGCAGTTGATACTGACGAATTTTAAGCATAAAAAGCAGTTGCTCTTCGAGCGCTTCAATATGATCGACACCTTGAATAATGCGTTCATGTTTGGCAATAAGCCTCTCATCATGAAGGTAACGGAGTATGGACTGTGCGTTAAGACGAATGATACTCAGCGGCGTATTGATATCATGCACGATGCCGTTAATAAAGCTGTCCATGGTGGCTACCGATTGACGGACGGGACGCAAGGAAAGGCGTGCCAAAAAGTAGCCCAGTGGCAGCATGATGAATAGCCAAACAATGAGAGAAAAAGCAATCTCTTTATAGATGGTAATAAGTTTGCGGTCAATATTGACGGGTTTCATGTGACAGGGTTCAGAATGGGGAAAGAGCTTATGATGATGCCGGCACTCGGCAAATTCCAGTTTATTTTCGATTTTTTGTTCTTGAAAATAGCGATTGCGCTCTTTATAGTAATACAGAAGAGAGAGTGCCAAAAAAAGTACCAAAACAGTTACTAAAAAAATAGAAAAAAAACGGTAAAAACTATGCTTCTCATAAGATTCTAAGGCGATAACCGACTCCTTTGACATTCTCTACGGTGGCGCATCCTTGAATGTGACGTTTAATGTTTTTTATGTAAGTTCGAAAGGTAGAGACCGAAATAGGAATATCGTCATAAAGCGCATCAATAATGGTTTCGGCACTGACAAGACGGTTGTTATTTCGGTATAAATATTCTAAAATAGCGAATTCCCGGGCCGGAATTACCTGAGATACATCATGGCAGGTAATGGTTAATGTCGCCGCATCCATACTAAAGCATTGAGAGAGATGATAGCGGGATGTTTGCGGCATTTTGGCTTCTATGCGGACAAGAAGCTCGTTGAGATCGAATGGTTTTTTGATGTAATCGTCAGCACCGGCACCAAACCCTTTTTTAATATCGTTAATCTGGTTGCGGGAGGTAATAAACAGTGCCGGCGTGGTGTCTCCACTCTCGCGTAAACTTTCAAGCAGTTCAAACCCGTTCATGCCGTTGACGTTGACATCGAACAGATAGAGTGAGAAAGAGCGTTCAAAGGTGGCATTCAATACGTCTTCGGACTCCCGAACCCAAGTTACACGGTACGATGCCTCTTCAAGCTCCTCTTTCACACTTTGCGCTAAAAGTATGTCATCTTCCAAGTAGAGAATATCCATGGCAGTGTCTCGGTGTCATTTTTGGCAGGTATTATAGCAAAAGTGCTATTGAACCGTGCTGCTTAGTGACGACCGCCTCCTTTTGCGACTTTTGGGTACTCCTGTTCGGTTTTGCAGTAGGCATCACCGACACTGCAGCAGCCGTCGGTTACATTCAGTGTTTTAAGCGCATTGTCAAATGACCAGTAATGGCTGTAGCTACCCAAGAGGAGGTTGTTATAGACCAATTTAATGTCATCGGCACCGTCGAGATCTTCCATGCGTTCAAGCAGATCGTTGATGTCGGTTACCTCTAGCATACAGCCGACCTTCAAAGCATGTTGGAGTGAAGGGGTTCCGGCTTCATAGAGGGTGTCAAAGAGATTTTGAACCTCATCGAGCGAAAATTCATTTGCAGGCAAAGCACTAAGGTTTTGTGTATCGAGGTCATACTTTTCAATGAGCGAATAGACTTGATTCATATGGGTCTGTTCAGCTCGTGTTGCAATGTTTTCCAACGTTCGGTGCGGATGCAGAGCGTTAAGACTCAAATAGACGTCTCGTGCCATTTTCTCCTCATTGTACATGAAAATCAGGCTCTCTCTTTGCGTATCGGTCAGGGTGTTGGTCGCCATTTGTGTTACATCAACAGGTTGGTGTGTTTGGGTTGTATTGCCGTCAGCCCAAGGGGGATTTCCTGCCTGAATTTGTTGGTTGAACTGTTGTGTCGTCATGACGTTTCCGTGTACTACGGTAAGGTTAACGTCAAGTTTGGATGAGTAGAGGAAGGTACCGTTATCGGCCACACCTTCGAGCTTGTAGGAATCGGGATTGTTAGTATCGGTAGATAC
Source organism: Helicobacteraceae bacterium (assembly GCA_026988515.1). GTDB lineage: Bacteria > Campylobacterota > Campylobacteria > Campylobacterales > Sulfurimonadaceae > QNZR01. Next base: position 34,762 of record JALSLA010000080.1, read on the forward strand.
GAGTACCCAATCAAATTTAATAGTACCGTCTCCGTCAACATCGCCGTTAAGTTGAAACATATGCCATTGCGGTGAGGGCGGGGTGATGTCATCGCGTTGTTTCCAGCCGAAAACATCATTGGGTGTCGGCGGATTGCCCAAGAGTTGATAGACGGTACCGTCATTAAGTACAAATACCCAGTCAAATTCACTGGGAACATCGGCAAAATCATAGGGACAGAATGTTCCTGCAACGGTAAGACCGGTGCTGTTTACAATGGCATCTTCGACGGCAGTATAAGCATGAGCAGTCCCGAGAAGCAGTGATGTGACAAGAGATGTTTTAAGTAGTGTGCGTAACATAAGTAGATCCTTTTATTTATATTTCAGACCGTAGTATAGTGCAGCAAAATGTAGTGAAAGTGTAGTCATTATTGTGAAGACAACGTTGCGTTATTGGGTTCACATTACGTCCATATAGGATGATTGTACTTGGCACAAACAGAAGAAACGGTGATGCAAGGTGCTTAAAAAGCTATATGAAATTGTTCAACAGAGTATTGGTTTAAACAAAGCATGTAAAACTATTTCATATTGTAAGCTTTTTGACGATATTTGAAATTAACATAAATCTAAAGAAGATGATAACACTTATAAGTATTTAAAAAAATCTAATAAAAGGAGACACTGGCTATGAACATAATAAATATTAATTCAGATATCACCATTACACCATCTCAAAAATCGTTTATTGAAGAGGTGCTGTTTTGTGGAGATGACCATCACAGGATTGACGAGGATTCGTTTTATTGCCTGTCAAAACGCATTCCTCTATTTTTACTCAATGAAGAGAGCATGAGAAAAAATGAACGTAAAAAAGAATATAGGTATGAACCTAACGATGAAAGAAGACCGTCAACAGAGTGGTTGGGATTTTACGGAAGAGACAGTTACGGACTTTTCGAACATACCCCAAGAATTGCCATATGCCCGGAAAGAATAGCAAGCTGTGTCAAAAATGATGAAGAATTTATGTTTTTATTGGCAAAAGTCATTGTTCATGAATTTGCCCATGCGAAACTGGATTATCGAGATGACAATGTAAAATACCGTAAAAAAGATGAATTTTGGCATTGGATGGAAGAGTCTATGGCCAATCAGCTTACATTAGAAGTTTTTAGAGACTTTTCAAGAGGATATCGTCATTACAAATACCAAAAAAGCAGCTTTAGGTCTAAAAGCTGGGAAGACACTCTCTTTGATTTTGTTGTAGATTTTGTAAAAAAACAACCACCGGCATATGCTTTAGGTTACGAGTTGTTTGACAAAAGAATTTGGAGATGGTGGACCTGGAGAATGCATAAAGATGACCTTGGCGGCCAAAAAAGAATCCAACAAAAAAACAGTTGGTTACAGTATGTACAAAGCAATTATCGAAATATTGATGAAGAGCAAGCAGAAAAACTATATGATGAGTTGTTTAAGTAATAAGGTTTCGGTATATGAACAGTTGTTCACATACAGCTGCCCAATAGATTTTATACTTGACATCATGGAGAACAGAGTTTTATCCATCGGTGAATAGTTTTTATACTCTCTGTTTGCGTTACAAAAAGTTGCATAGGGTACAATGTGTTTAGAAAATAAATGGATGGAAAAAGTTGTCTTAAATATTCAGGGCATTATACGCCTAAGGAGATGCAATGAGCATAAAAAGGCTATTAATACTGTTCTTATTGCTTATTGCTATAGCCATACCGCAAGCAAACGCATTTTTTGGATTTTCTACAAAAGCAATATCGGCAATATCAAAAAATGTAAAAGTATTAGCTGAAGATGAAATCATCAGACTGTCTAAACTTTCAGATGAAATTCAAGGTACAAAAAAGGTTGGTAAAGAACTCGGTAAGTTGAATTTGCCTGATGATGTTCTTGAAGATGTATTTATACGAATAGCTATCTACCAAAAAAAAATAACACGAGTAACCGCAGAAAGAATGTTTTCAAGGCTAAGCAATGTCCCTGGGTTTCGTCATGCTTTAAGGAAAATAGTGGGTAACAGCAATATTGGAACGGTTGGACATCTCAATGAATTGAAAATTGCCGATGCCGCATCTGCGAATGGTTTCAAAGTTAGGGAAATTGGTGAAAAATTTATAGATGGGTTAAAAAAAGCACCGACAGATATTGATATTTTGCTAGAAAAAGGCGGTAAGTTATTTGCTGTCGAGGCTAAAAGTTATGCACTGACAACAAAAATCTCAATGGATAAATTCAGGGCTGATCTTGATACGTTAGTTGCTTACAAAAATATGAAGGGTGATACGATTATTCCAGTCTTCACAATAACAAATAAACCTTATGATCTAAGTTACCTAAAAAGGTTGCATTATGAAGCTAACAAGAGAGGAGTAGAGCTTATTTTTGGGAAACCTCAAGAGCAGATTGAGCAAATAAAAATGCTAGAAAGTATATTATGAAGCTATGTGTTGCGTTATTAGTAGTGCTAAGTACTTTTCCTGATACTTTATTGGCAGCAACTGAATACGCGACCTTTGAATCTTTTTACAAGGAATCCTCTACAGTTGGCTGGATTTTAGCTGGGGTAGTAGCACTCATCGCCGGTGCAGTAATTGTTTTTACAGCTGCTGCAGCCAGTCCAATTGTCATTGGTATCGGCTCATGGATTGGTGGAATGATGGGATTGTCAGGTATTGCAGCCACGAATACTGGGTTGGCACTGCTCGGGGGCGGCTCAATTGCATCTGGTGGCTTTGGCATAATTGGCGGAACGGCGTTGTTAACTGCTGCTTTATCATTTGGAACCGATATTGTATTTGATTACACCATCGGTAAAGCTGTCAGTGCATATAAATATAGCAACCTAACAGAGCATAGCAAAAAGATGCCAACACTCCCACTGCCTATCAATGATTCTGGACCGGGTGCATATGAAAGCGCAATGGAGGTTTTAAAAGGAATAAACGAAGAATTGCCAATATATTCTACGTATAATCAAAAAGCGATACGTCGAGCTATAACAGTATTAGAAAGCAGTCAAGATGCTCCAGATATAGATGAGCAAGCAAAAAATAGTTCATTACTGTCGTTATTAAATTTTGTATCAAATGACTATGTGAAAGCAAAAAAGTTTGCACGTTTAGCTATAAATTCTGCTAGAGAGTCGGAAATCAAAAGAACTCTCCCTGCTTTTATTTATGCAGCGAGTTCACTGTATGAAGAGGACTTTGATTTTACATCAATCACAAAGAATTATTTTCGGTATTCAATATTAGCAGAACCAGATAACCCATTAATCCCCGTGTTATTCTCCATATATTTAGATAGGATGTTCCTTCGTTTTAATGATGGTTATTTAGATGAAAAATCACTTAATAGTATTTTCAATATAATGCAGTCGCCTTCGATAGTAGATGATAGAGTCTTGAATTATACAGTTTTACTATCAAGATATTTTATTCGTCTTAAGCTGGAACAACAAAAAATAGCTTCATTATCAAATTCATCAAACGAAACAAGGGCATCTCTAAAAACTCCCAATAACCATCCCTAAAGTAGCGAAACGATAAAATAAGAGAAAAGGAGAGACAGATGCGCGGACTGTTTGACTATGAATATCAACTAGAATCTATCAATCAACATC
>JALSLA010000081.1 GCA_026988515.1 Helicobacteraceae bacterium
AGCCTCTTGATAAAACTCATCTGCACCTTTTTTGGTAATAAACTCAATAATCGTTCTAACAGTATTATTACTCTTCTCTAATTTTTGATAAGATTTACTCTCTTTTAACACTCTACTATAAATACTTTTTGGCTCTTTTATTTTTATGGTTTTGGTATCTATATCAACTCTTTTTCCAAAATTTGGATTTGCAAAATAGCTCTGCTTATTGCTTACTAAAAAAATAAATTCACTATCAATAATCTCTCCTATCTTTGGCAAAGTAGCACTCATCACAATAAACTTGATATTAAAATATTTAGCAAAACTATCAAGTATATAAACAATACTAGACCACAAATCAGGACTATAAGTCTGTATCTCATCTATTATCACAATAGAGTTAGCCAAGCGATGAAAAATATAGTTATCATCTTTGCTAACTCCTGTCAATATATCAAAAAACTTCACATGACTTAGCAAAGTAATTGGATAGTTCATAAACTGATTATCTAAAAAGTTTGTTTTCTCATCTCCATAGATACCATCTTTTTCTATCTCTTTTTTGTCATTATATTTTGCTTTTGAGTGAAGTTGCACTATCTCACTACTGTCAAGATTTAAAAGATTTTTTATTGAATCATAAGTTTGAGTAATGAGTGTCGTAAAGGGAAATACATAAAAAATCTTATTGATGCTTTTGTCTTTTTGAAGTATTTCAACTGCACTCATGATTGATATATTTGTCTTTCCTGCTCCTGTTGGGGCTTCGATGTAAAATAGATTTTTATTGGTTTTTTGTAAAAGATTTTCTCTAACTTCTACAAAAAGTTTATTTCGTAATTCATTTAGATTATCCTTTGATTTTTCTTGCAGTTCATCAAAAGATTTAAAATCACAACTTTTTTTATTTTCAATACCATCTAAATATTGTTTGCTATAAAACTCTTTATAAATTTTATCTCTAAACTCATCATCTATCAACCCAAAAGTATTATAAACCAAATCATCTCTGTTTCCATAGTTCATAAATTGAGCTGTGGCATAGTAGTCTGATATGATTAGCAGAGAAAAGAGAGATTTTGTGAGAATATGATAATTTTCACTTTTTCTAAAAGTCATATTTTTTAAATGCTCAATCAAAACTTGGTGCATATTTTTATCTATATCTATGTTGAGCTTTTTTGTATAAGTAAATAAATCACTACATATTTCAACTCCTTCACTACCATTTATAAACTCTTTCCATGAAGATGCTAGTCCTGTATGATGTCGCCAAATTGTTAAAGAAAAATAGATACAGATACTTATCAACTCCAATTTAATTTTTTTGTCTTGATGGTTTTGATTTATATATTGAAAACAACTCATCAAATATAAATAAGCACTTAAAATAGAATGTTTAGAATCTATACCATTGTTTATATTTTCAAAATTATCATTACTCATTTTATCTTTTTGAAAGTTCTCATTTATTTTGCCTATATCATGCCAATAGATAGCCTTTAAATAAAAAAGTTTTATGTCATTTTGTAATTGAATATTATTAGTTAATGATTGAATTATTTTATTAATATTGTTTTCGATTTTGTTATCTTGTATCAATTTAATAGCATATTTTAAAACCAAATCAGAATGAACCAAAAGAGTTTCTGATTCTGAATTGTCCTTTGATAGATGAGCTAAATAACTATCTACATTTTGTATCAATTTACTAAAAACAAAAACATCACTTTTAATAACATCATCAAAACTTAATAAAAACATATCACTTTTTCACCAACATTAAATAGATTTATTTTTTTTACAAACTCTGGATCACTTGTCATTTTTGCATTAGTAAAGCTAAAATTTTCATATCTATACTGATTTAACTCATCTATCCCTATTGGCAACCTCTCAAAATAGTAAAAGTAGGTTTCACTCATAGAAGTATCAAAAGGGTCTCGTAATGCTTCACTCTTTTTCAATGCTTCATTACTTATATTTGGGAAAAGTGAATGGATTGAAAATTCATCTTCTAGTTCAAATATAGAAAAATCTTTATCTTTATCAAAACATTGAACTTTTTTAATAGTCAATCTAAATTCATTTTTACCCATATATGGAATATACTCATACTCTACAGGTGTAGCAGATAGATATTTGTATAACTTTTTATGAGTTTCATTTGATAAATCTAATCCTATATAAATTTTATATTTAGGTTCAATTAAAGTTTGCTCAACAATATTTAAAGTTCCACCATCTTTATTGGCATATCCAACGGTATTGTTATACTTTATAATTCTCTTTTGAAAAACTCCTTTATTGCCATAGGGAACAATGCCTATAGGCAAATCCTGAAGCTCTTTATAAAACTCTGGATATCTATCACTTCCTTGTTGGCTATACCCTTTCAGTCCGATGATAGCACCCAAAATTCCTAAGAGTGTTGGTTTTGGAATAATATTAAATGTAAAATAGACATCATTGACATCAGGTTTTTTAAACATTCCAAAATCAGCCTCTATATCAAAAGAGATAATTTTATCTATTTTGAACATTTTTTAAGTTCCTTATCTGATACAATAGATTTCACACAAACTTTTTCAATATCAAATATCTCATCATCATAATCTAATTTAGTTGCATCAATATAAATCTCAACAGATTCAATTTTATCTTTTATACCATCTTCATTTAAAAGTGTTTTAACCTCTGATAAATCAAGTTTTCGCTTAAAGCTATCAAGTTGTGGCTCTACTTTGATAAGTGTGGTAAATGATGGCAACTGAATTTTTGCATCTTTATTTAATGTAACAAAAATAGAAAATTCATTTTCAACACCAATTTTAGAAGCACTATCAAGATAGCTTACACCTTTGTTAATTGCTTCTTTAAGCTTTTTTATATCTTCAGTTGTCAAATAACCTTGATTATCTATTAGCTTTACTAAGTCTTCACTATTTTTAGGATTGATAGTAAAATTATGCAGATAATGCCCCTCTTCTAAAACAGTTTGATTGCCAATGGTTGTCTGTTGGCTATCATCTGATGATTCATTAGAATTTCTAAATGGACTAGTTATATCTTCTGTAAAGATATTATTTTCAGCATAAATATTAAGCCCATGGGTTATTTGAGCATTACCATGAATAGAGATATTTCCCTCTTTACTTGCAAAAGTTGCACCAAATAGTTTAATGTCAATGGCTTTAAAAAGATTCTGTAAAATTGGTACTCTTTTAATATCTTCTGGCTTATGACCAATAATATGAAAATTGATTTTATTATCAATATTTTTTTGTAATAAATAGTTATTATTGATAGATTGAACTATCACATAACCCTCATTTTCATTAATAAATTTATCAACCTCCTCTTTTATTCTTGGAAAATATTTATCATCTTTTTCTTTAGCTTTCTTTTTAATTTCACTTTTTAATGGATATGCCCCAAACAATTCAATATAAGTCTCATCAATATCAAGAGGTTGCATATTTTCTCTTTTATATCTTGTTGTATAAAAAACTATATTTTCATTATCTCCTTTGAGATAATTTCTTATACAATATTTCAAAGCTTTATCCGTCGCATAAACCACACCATTTGGCAAAGTTCTAGGACTTCCTGTAAAATCTGCATTATAGTTTGCAACAACCGATTTAACTAAAACTGCACCAAAAACCCTATTTTCAAATCTATTATTTTTCATCTGTATCTCCATTGTTTTCATTTTTTTTATTCTCTTTTGCTTTTTTAGATATTTTATCTTCAAGCATATTTTTAGAAAAATATCCTGCCATTATCAATGGTATTAAACTTTTAATTGTCTGCTGTTCAAGCTTATATCCCAAAACCTCACTTGCTAATTTATCGAACCAATTTTTACTATTGAAAAATTTAAAAGCATGGGAGTATTTTTGAATATTTTGTGCTATAGCAAGAGTATAATCCTCTGCTCTATTTTTTGATATAAAAATATCCAATAACGAATGCGTCTTAGTTTCTGATTTATTCATTTTTAGAATATACCAAATTAACTGACCACTAGCAAATGCAAACTCTTTATCACTTATTAAATGCTTATCCTCATTTTCAATAAGATCACTCACTGTTTCTATTAATTCTATAACCTGCGTTGCCAAATCTTCTCCTTTATGAAAGTTTTTGTGTAATGAAAGATAAAGTGATAACTTCTCTTTTATTTTATAGGTTTTATCCCAATCATCATTTAGTTTTATCTGTTCTCTTATAATAGAGATACAAATATCATCAAACATATAGCCATTAATAAATTCTACTTTACCTTTGTAGATATAATCAAAAATAGCTTTGTTATATTGATAAAATTTTGTTGCTACCATTATGGGTATTTTTTCTGTTGAAGGAACATTAATCTTTTCAGTAAAATAATTATTTTGTAGCATATAGGTATTTTCATTCTCACCATTTATAGTATAAAAAAACTTTTTAAAGCCTTTTTCTAAATCAAATATATTATCAATATTTCCAGAAAAATTTTTAAGACCAAAAAGATCATTTATTTTAAAATCTTTTATTTTATATTGAAAGCCACCTATATAGTCAACATCATAAAATTTTAACCCATCTTTTGTATTTCCCCAAAATATTAAATAGAAATTTAATTCATTTATCTCATCACTGTTATCAGACATCTTCTCATAGGTTTTTTTTATAATCTCTTTATACCCAATAGGCTCTGTTACATCTTTCAATAAATTAAAATAAATTTTATTTCCATCATTATCTATTGCATCTTTATTTGAGATAAATATGGGAAATGGATTAGGAAATAATCTTTTTTCACTCTTTTCTACTTTTATTTTTAACTTTAGCAACTCTTCAAAGAGTGATATTTGTTGCACAACTTTACCTGCATATAAAGCTGTATAACCACCGTAAGTTTTATCTCTTGTTTTATGAATATAAAAAGGTTTTTTATCAGCAAAAGTATTTAAGAAACTTGATGTTCCCAAATTTGTCCTTTCATTTAAAACAGGACAATTGTATTTTTCATTTGTTGAATAACTATTTTTATCTTCAAAAAGACCTTTTGCATTAAATGACATTTCAGGAGAATACTCATTATAGAATGCTTCTATATATTTCAAATCATAATCAAAATATATTTTTATATAATCATTATTATTGAGTTTTGTTAAGTTCTCTTTTCCAATTTTTTTTATAATATACTTAGAAGCTAACTTATCTTTAATTTCTTTTTCGATATGTTGTAAATGTTGTAATATTTCTTTATTTGTTGTTAAAGATTTAATTTTTCCAAAATATCCTGTTAGAAGCAATCGTCGTTTTATTTCCAATAGCCTTTCTAAAATAGTTACTTTTTCTTTTTCTGTAGTTTTATATCTAAAAAATATAGCATAAGGAGATGCAGAATGAATTTGGTTTTTACCTTCTATTGGAGTATTGTCAAAATTTTTATTACTATCTAAATAGTTACAATAATACTCTCTCTTTTTTAACTCACATTTATTTACAAATTGATTAAACTCATCACTCCCATCATTATAAGCAAAATCTTTTATCTCAAAATTATCTTTATCAACAATTATATGCAAACCTTTTGCAACTATTCTATTTTCCAGAATAATATCTTTAAATTTTTCACCCTCTAAATCCATAAATTCTACAATCTCTTTTATCATAACCCAAGCCCCCTACCCAAACAAAACCCTCCCCCAAACGAGTTCTTCTCCCCAAGTCCAGCTCCAAGTGCCAAAAATGCCAACTTCTGTGAAACTTCATCTTCATGAGGAACTATTCTGAATTTATTGCCAAAAAACCTCACTCTTTTACCATCTTTTTTTATCTCTATATTTTGTGGAACTCTGTTTTTTACTTCTAAGAGTTGGATAAAGTTTTGCTCTACTCGTATCTCTTCTCCATAAAAAGCTTTATACTTTTTCTCCAGATTGTCATGTAGCTGTTTTTGTAGTCTTAAGATGTCTCCATCCTTTTCCATCGTCCAAAATAGTCTGTTTTCGGTTGTGATGATGGTGGGTGTGGCGGTGTAGAGTTCGCTTATGAAAGATTGTTTTATTTTTCGTTTGCTTGTTTGGACAACTTGTAAAAATTCATAGTTTATATTTTCTCGTAGCTTTTTAAAGAGTGTATCTATCAGGTATTCATCAAGTGAGCGGATTGAGAATTGGTAGCTATTTCCTTGTTTGTATACCTTATCATGCTCAACTGGAAGCAACCCTCCAAAAACATAATGCTTAAAATTTTTTCCTTCATGAAGAGCTTTCAACTTCTCATCCATTGCCATTGAAAAAGAGATATATTTTGAGATAATCTCAAAACTCTCTTTAAAACTTATATCTTTTTTTATATATGCCGTGCATGTCAGTTCAAAAAAAAGCATTCCATTCCTTAAAAAATATTTTATGATGTTATTGTATCACATTTTTTAAGGTTTACTCATTATAAAATTTACATGTAAATCAGTTCTGATCCCTCAGGCGTTTACGAAACACCACGGCATAGAGCAGCGGTACAAAAACAAGATTCAGTACGGTAGCCCAGATAATGCCAAATCCCAGTGATACCGCCATAGGCTGTAATATCATTGCCTGACCCGACGCAAAGAAAATGAGGGTCGAAAGCCCTAAAACTGTTGTTATGGAGGTCAGCAGTATGGGGCGCAATCGGGTGCGTGCAAGCTGCATGAGCTCTTCGGAACTGGTTGCTTTTTTAATAAAACTTACCATAATCAGTCCGTCATTGACCACAACCCCCATAAGTCCGACTACACCGAGCATTCCGGGCATTGTCATATTCAATCCCATCATAAAGTGTCCGACCAGAACACCCAGCAGTACAAGCGGAATGGTACTTAATACAATCAGTGATAGTTTCAGCGAGTCAAAAAGCCACACCAGTGTCATTAAAATTAATATAATGGCGGCAATCGCCGCTTGAGTCATCTCACGTTGCGTCTTGGCGTTCTCCTTCTGTTCACCTTTAATATCGACGTGGTAGCCCTCCGCTTTCAGCGTTTTCAATGTAGGCTCGAGCTGCTGCATCAGTTCGTCTGAGGTGGTTTGCTTTTTATCGAGTGATGCAAATACCGAGCGGATCCGTTTACTGTTCTCTTTGTTAATTGCCACAAACGAGTGCTCAAACATAAAATCGGCAACGTCACGCAGTGCAATAAGCTGCGTTGTTCCGGGAACCTGCACTTCAAAACTATAGATGGACTCGAGCGTATCTTTCTGTTTGCCTTCAATCCGGATGCGCACGAGACCATCGCTGTTAAACATTTTGCCGTATTCTCCTTTTAAATAATACGATCGCAGCTGAGCGTTTAAGACCTGCTCGTTAAAGCCCAGTTTTTGCCCATACGCATTCACACGCAGCTTGAGCTCTTTCTCGCCAATATCGGCATCGTCGGAAATGTCGTGAACTCCCGCAACTTTGCCGAGTGCATCTTCTAACTGTTGCAGACCCTTCACAAGCTCCGTATCGCTTTTACCACTGAGTGCAATTTCGACATCATGCGCCACTACACCCGTACCTGCGGTGGTGACGCTGAGTTCTTCAAAAAGCGGTTTACCCGATTCCTGAAGTGCTTTAAGCGGCTCTAGCCATTCACGAACCCGATCACTAATCTCGAGTGCCGGCGTATGCCGCTTAAGCACTTCACCGTCATACTCTACCGAGAGAATGGGGTTAATGTACTTGTTAAAGAAGTTATCGGGTGCACGCTCATGCAGGTCAATAAATATCTGAAACAGATTCTCGTTAAGCTCCGCTCTGTTTTTGGCATCCATCCGCATACCGATGACCGACGTCACCGACGAGACATCTTCGTCGTCAAGACGTTCTAAAAGAATAGCCTCTATTTTATTGACAATGGCTTCGGTATCGTACAGATCATTGTTAATATTAACCTTTCCACTCACATAGACCTGTGTCACGTCAAAATCGGGAAAGAGCTGAAATTTAGTGCTTTTTGCCAGAACGACCGTCGCCGATACTATCAGTGCCGCCATCAGAACCAGCGAGAGAATACGCCGCTTAAATACAGTATGCAGTACCGTATCGTACCAGCGCCATAAATGTTGCCAAATGCTGTGCGTCATGTGGGTATCTTTACGAACCCGAAGCAGCTGGTAAGAGTGCAACGGCAAAAAATAGAACGCTTCAAACAGTGAACTAATCAGTAAAATAGAGATCATCACCGGCAAAATTTTAATGAACGTTCCCATCTCACCGGTAATGAGCAGTAGCGGCAAAAAGGCAAATACCGTGGTCATCGTCGCCGTCAACACTGCCGGAAACATCTCCAGTGAGCCGACAATAGCCGCCTCACGACGGCTTTTCCCCTCTTCAAGATGACGGTAGATGTTTTCTGCAACGACAATAGCTTCATCGACCAGCATGCCCAACGCAATGAGTGCGCCTAAGAGCGAGAGCATATTTAGGCTGTAGCCAATGTAATTTGTTGCAATGAGCCCTATCATAAAACTCATAGGAATACCCATTGCCACAACCAACGCAATCCCACGATTAACAAAAATAAGCATGGCTAAAAAAACCAGCATCAGCCCAAAAACAATGTTGGCAAACACGGTATTGAGACGGTTTTTTATCCATACCGACGTATCGGTATAAATCGCAAACCTAATATGAGGATACTTCGCTTCATACGCTTTCATTACCTTACGAATCTCTTTAACCAGTGCAATAGAGTTCCCCGTTTTCGCTTTGTTGATATTGAGCGAAATATTTTTTAGACCGTTGTAGTGCGAAAGTTCCGTCTCGTCACTCAACTCGAAAGAGATCTCGGCGATATCGCCAAGACGTAACCGTTTATCACCTACGGTAATAAGGGTCTCTTCCAATGCCGACTGCTCTTTTTCACCGTTATAGGTACTAATATAAAGATGTTCACCCCGCTCTTTAATGGTACCGATGGGAAAGATGGAACTGAGGTTTTGCAGTGCACCGATCACCAGATTAATATCGAGAGAGAGCGCACGGACTTTCTCTTCATTCAAACGAATGACCAGCTCTTCATCCGCATCGCCGCGAATGGTAATGTCGCTTAAATCTTTAAAAGCGCTCAACGAGCTTTTTAATGCATCGGCATAGCCTAACAACTCGCGCTTCGGAACATCACCGGCAATGGCAATGAGTACCAGCGGAATAGCATTTACATGTATTTTTGCAATCGGTTCGTTCATATCTGAAGGCAGATCGCGCTTGACTTTGGAGATGACATCTTTAACGTCGTTGAGTACGCTGATATTGTCCGAACCCGGTTTAATGTCAATCATTATTGCAAAGACACCGTTTTTTATGGTCGTCTTAATATCTTCGAGGGCATTAATGTTTTTAAGATCGTCTTCAATATTTTTGACCGCCATCTTATCGAGTACGTCGGCACTCGCACCGGCATACACGCCGCTGATGCTAATTTTGTCCATCTGCACCGGCGGAAAAATCTCTTTGGGAATATTAATGTAAGCAAAGATAGAAAGCAGCATAATAAAAACCATAAACATGTGGTTTAAAAGCGGTTTGTCAATGGCAAATTCAATAAAACGTCGTATCAAAAAGGAGACCTTGCAGTTTTGTAGTCGTACAATAATATGGTGCTATTATACTTTGCTAAAATTAATTTACTTCCAATCAATCGACTTACTTAGCGGCAAGCGTACGATTTTAAAATTCATCATTTCCTTGCTCTTACAAACAGCTCTAAAAAAGCGTATCTAAAATCTGGTTTTTAAAACGGATTGCCTCAACTTGTGAGGTAATGACTCTGTTCTCCTCTTTAAGCGCATTAAATTCTCTTTTAAGCACGGCAATATCACGACTTTTATAGTAGATCTGGTTTTGTATGTAGATTTTCGGAAATGCTACAAGCAGCAATATAGTAACACACAAAAGCATTCCGATCAAATAGCGTATGCCCATTTTTCGTGACGGTACAATGACCGGATCTACCTCTTCTAATATGGCGTTTTTATCACTCACGTTCATTGTCCATTATAAAAATTCGCATTTTAGCACTACGACTTCGCGGATTCTCCCGCAACTCCTCTTCTTGTGCCGTAATGGGTTTTTTGGTACGTATCGTACCCACGGCATGATGATTGCCGCAAACACATCGCATGGCATCGCTCGGACAGATACAGCTCTTACTCCAACGTGCAAACTGCTGTTTCACAATGCGATCTTCAAGCGAATGAAATGAAATAATTGCCACCTTCGCACGGGACAGGCGCAATGCTTCAATGGCACGTAAAAGATCTCGAAGCTCACCGAGCTCATTATTGACTTCAATACGTATGGCTTGCATCACCAATGTAGCCGGATGAATTTTTTTCCCTCGGGGTGCATACGGTTTTATGGCTTCGGCAAGCTCTTTTGCCGAATAAAAAGGTCGTCTCTGTACAATGACCGATGCCATTTTACGGTAGTTTCGCAACTCTGCATAATCACGTAACACCCGCTCAAGTGCATCTTGAGAATAGTCATTGACGACATCGGCCGCACTAAGTGGTGCATCAGGGTTCATGCGCATATCGAGATGGTCACTTTCATATGAAAAGCCTCGCTCTTTGAGATCAAGCTGTAGTGACGACACGCCGATATCGGCTAAAATACCACAAACATTTTCAGCGCCCACATCGGCAACGACATCTGAGATAACCGATGCAAAGCGCCCTTTGACAATTCTAACGCGCTCACCAAAAGGGGCAAGCCGCTCTGTGGAAAATTCAATGGCGCTCTGATCCTGATCGATACCGACAAGCGAAATACCGGGATTTGCTTCTAATATTAAAGCGCTGTGTCCTCCATACCCCAATGTACAGTCAATCATCACACCGCTCTGCATACCGCTAAAGCACTCGGAAACTTCACGGTACAATACCGGTATATGGGGGCTGTTTCGCACAATAACCTCAATTATTTTTTTACATGTATTATACATTATAACAGCTTAAAACATATTAGTGTACAATATGCCCATGAATAAAAAACGCATTAAAAAACAGCTCGGCTCTTTAGCGCTCTCACTGTTTCGAAAAGATTTTTTCGGTATCTACCACGGCTCTATTTCGGCTCGTATTGAATCCAACCTCTTCGTCATTAACAGCAAAGAGGCCATTTTTGACGACATTGCCGAACATACGCTACTGGAACTCTACTTTAACAAAGATTATCGCTGGAAAAATGCCAGCTATGATGCCGAAATACATAAAAGCATCTATCAGCAAAACAGCGATGCCAAATTCATTACGTTTACAATGCCCCCGTTTACCACTGCCTATGCGCTTACGCACGATATTATTATTCCTCAGGACTATTTTGCATCTCAAGAGCTCGGTACTATTTCTGTCTATGACCCCAAAGAGTTTGACGACTGGTACGATCGCGCCGTTAGTGCCATTCCGCACTACTTTTCGCATCACGACACCAATATCATTATTATGAGAGGTTATGGTATTTATGCATTCAACAGAGACCTCTATGAGATGGCAAAGCAGTTGGCAATTTTAGAGAAAAGCTGTCGTCTTTTAATGCTCAACAGCAATACCTCTCTTTACGATATAGATAACTGATTGTTTGTTTTACAAACGAAAGCATGCTCTAAATGAAACCGTAAAATACCCGTTTTCCAAGCCTTTTTCCCGATTTTTTATCGTATTTACTAACATCATTGCTACACTATGTTACAATTTGCAAAAGAAGATAGAATTTATTATAAACATTAACCAATATTTATGTTAAAATACAGTCATATTTATATCTAGCTCTTTAAGGTTCGTACAACAATGATTACATGGATGCAACGTCACAAAAAATATCTCATCATTACGATGTGGATCTCTACCATCGCATTTATTGGAGCGGGGTTTGTCGGTTGGGGACAATACAGTTACGGAGACAAAGCTTCCGCCATTGCCAAAGTCGGTGATGTTCCCATTTCGAATGCCGATTTACAAAAAAGCTACAGCAGGCTCTACGCGCAGTATGCGCAAATTTTTCAAGGTAATTTTGATGAAGAAAAAGCCAAACAGTTCGGGTTACAAAAACAGGCCATGCGACAGCTCATTGACGAAGCGCTCATGCTAAACCTTGCGCAATACTACAACCTTCGTATCAGCGATGAGGAGCTTTTAAACGAAATTACAACGCAAAGCGTCTTTCAAAACAACGGAACATTTGACAAAGAGATCTATCAAAAAACACTCAAGCAAAATCATCTCACCACGAAAAGCTACGAGGATGACGTTCGAAAGTCAATGTTAATTCAGAAACTTCTCTCGCTCTTTGCTCCAAAGGCGCTCCCGCTTGAAGAGGAGTTGTTAAGCAGTGCCCTTGGCATAGAAGATACTATCGGCTACAAAATCCTCAATGCCGACATGGTCGAAGTCACCCTTTCGGATGAGCATTTAAAACAGTATTGGGAAGCTCATAAAAACGAATACATGACCCTACCGCAATATAATACATCACTCGTCAGACAAGAACGTATTGCGTCCAATGCCACAGAGGGCGAATTGCAGACATACTACAAAGAAAACAAACATGACTTTAAAGATAGCGAAGGTGCTATTATGGATTTTGAAGCAGCCCGGCCGCAAGTAGTAGCCGCTCTTGATGACAAAGCAACAAAAAAAGCTGCGCTTAAGAAATATATTGACTTTAAAAAAGGTAAACTCGACCCGTCAATTGCCGTGGAGCATGTAGCCGTTGACAGTTCCAGCAGTCTGTTTGGTCAAGAGATATTTAAAGAGATTACCGAACTGAGCATACAAAAACCATTTTTAAAACCTCGTAAAGTGGGTGATGCCTACGTTATGGTTAAGCTTGAAAAGGTTGTGGAACCTCAAGTCAAAAGTTTTACTGACGCAAAAGCGGCGGTCACAGCAGCTTATAAGGCCCATAAAACAGCAACACTGCTTCAAGAGCTTGCAACAACGACACTCGACAATTTCTCCGCTGAACACACTGTGACTACAACGCGAGAAAAAACGCCGGATATTGACGGTTTGAGTCCGGAAGAAGCTACACTCTTTGTTAACGCAGTTTTTGACAAACAGGACAAACGGGGATTTGTCACATTAAATAATGAAAAAATCGCCCTGTACGATATTTTGGAACAAAAATTGCTTAACACATCTATAACAGATCAGGAAAAAAACGTTATTCAACTTAAAGATGCATTACTCAATCAAGGACTGATTCAAGAGCTTGAAAGTAAGTATCCTGTAGAAATGTATGTGAAAGGACTGTAGGTTTGAGCAGAACGGTTTTAGCTATTGATATTGGTTCTACCAAGGTATGCGCTATTATTGCTGATATCAGTGATGATAACGATATCAAAGTTACCGGTGCCGGCGTTTCTAAGGCACAAGGTCTGAAAAAAGGAAGTATTACCAATATTGAACTGGCTTCTAAATCTATAAAAAATGCACTTAATGATGCCAAGCGCGTCTCGGGAGCCAACATTGAAAGTGCCATTGTCTCCATCTCGGGAGCGTATGCGAAAAGCTTGAACTCCAGCGGTATTGTCAATATTATCAACAAAGAGATCGGTATTAAAGAGATTGAACGTGTGATGCATACTTCTTTGTATAATGCCAATATCCCAAACGACTACGAAGTACTGCACACCCTGCCCTATAACTTTAAAGTAGACGATCAGGATTTTATTGAAGATCCTCTGGGAATGAATGCATCGCGTCTTGAAGTGGAAACCCATATTATTACCACACAAAAATCAAACTTACATAATCTGAAAAAAGCCGTCAAAGCTGCCGGTGTTGACGTTGAAAATATTATTTTAAGCGGCTATGCTTCTGCCATTGCAACGCTCAACGAGGATGAAAAAGAGTTGGGTGTCGCCGTGATTGATATGGGAGGCAATACAAGCAATCTTGTCATTCACTCCGGAAATTCTATTCGCTATAACGACTTTTTGGGTGTAGGCTCCAATCATATAACCAATGATCTTTCCATGGCACTGCACACGCCTTTAAATGTTGCCGACAGTGTGAAAATGACCTATGGCTCACTTCATACACCGACGAATGATCTTATTGAACTGCCTATTATCGGTGATGAAAACTCAACCCATGAAGTCTCTTTGGAGGTAGTCCATAACGTTATTTATGCCCGTGTGGAAGAGACCTTAATGATTATTGCCCAATCACTTGAAAAAAGTGGTTTAAAAGAGCATATCGGTGCCGGAGTCGTTCTGACCGGCGGCTTTACTAAAATGGACGGCATCCGTGAACTTGCCGTTGCCATTTTCGATAATATGCCGGTACGTTTGGCAAAACCCATTGAAATGGACGGTCTGTTTGATACCTTACGTGATCCCGCCTACTCCGGTGCTGTCGGTCTTATTCGCTATGCAGCAGGGAAATATTCTCCCTACGAAATTGATGTCAACAAAAAGATGCGTCACTCCAATGAAAATCCTCTTGAGAGTGAAAAGGTCTCGTTGGAAGATATTACAAGCAAACCCATCGCCATAGAAGAACCTCTGCAAGAAGAAGAGATTTTTGACATTAAAAATGAACTGACATCACTCCCTGAAAAAAAGAGTAAAAAGGGTGATGATATCAGTGTATTTAGTAAATTTTGGAATTGGGTGACCCAATTATTTTAAGCAATTTTAAGGAGAGTAAAGCATGGAACCATTTAAAATAGAAGAGTCGGTACCGTTAACCGGTGCCCGAATTATAGCAGTCGGTGTCGGTGGCGGCGGCGGTAATATGATTGGGCACATGCTCAATGAGAATGTTGCCGGCATTGAGATGGTATTGGCAAATACCGATGCACAGGTACTTGATGTTGCTACCGGCGCCAGTAAAATTCAATTGGGAGCAAAACTGACCAAAGGCTTGGGTGCGGGCATGAAGCCTGAGGTAGGTCGTGACTCTGCATTGGAAAACTATGAAGAGATTCGTGCCCAGCTTGAAGGTGCCGATATTGTTTTTATTGCGGCAGGTCTTGGAGGCGGTACCGGTACCGGAGCTGCTCCGGTTATTGCCCAAATTGCCAAAGAGGTCGGAGCGCTAACCATCTCAGTCGTAACCAAGCCGTTTGGTTTTGAAGGTCGCAAACGCCTTAAACTTGCTGAAGAAGGGCTTCAAGAACTTAAAGAGGCCAGTGACTCTATTGTTGTCATTCCTAACGATAAGCTCCTCTCTATTATTGACAGAAAACTGGGAATGCGTGAGAGTTTTAAAATTGTCGATAGCGTTTTAGCACAGGCGGTCAGCGGTACGTCCGGAGTCATCTTGGCCAGTGGCGACAATGACATCAACCTTGACTTTGCCGACCTCAAAACCGTTATGAGCCATCAGGGTATGGCACTGATGGGTGTCGGTGAGTTTCAGGGTGAAAATGCCGCTTATGAGGCCATTAAAAGTGCCATTGAATCACCGTTACTCGACAACATGTCAATTAACGGTGCTATGGGTGTATTGGTTCACTTTAACATGCATCCGAACTTTTCCATGATAGAACTCAGTGAAGCGATGGAGGTCGTTCATGAAAGTGCCGATGAAGAGGCCGAAGTTATCTTTGGTACAACCTCCGATGAGACCCTACCTGAAGATTTTGTAAAAATCACACTGGTTGCCACGGGTTTTGAAAGTGAGAAAGTCAACACAACATTTACCAAAAAAGAGCCTGAAGTTGAAAAGCCTCAGGTTGTACGACGTCCCAAATTGGTTGTCGGTGGTGATGTCAGTGAGGACTTTCTCGAAATCCCAACCTATATGCGTCAACAAAGAGATTAAGCGCTTCCTGGTATGTCCGCTTTTGAAACGCTTGTTAAAGCCAAAACTCTCCTTGGCTTAAACGAGCGCGCCACCCTCAAAGAGGTCAAACTCAAATACAAAAAACTGATTCGCCGGTGGCATCCCGACAAACATCCTGATGATCCGCTCCATGCAACACAGATGAGTGCCCAAATTAACGAAGCTTATACTACGGTGCTGCGCTATATTCAAGAATATGAGTTCCCTTTTGATGAAGAACATCTTAAACAAAAAACCTTCACGCATGAGGAGTGGTGGGAGCATCGTTTCGGCACTAAAAAAGAGACCATTTAGTCAAACTGAATGGGTCCCTTTGATGACGAATTAATAAACTGCTGAACCACAGGGTTGTTTGAGTGCCGAAATGTCGCTTCATCGCCAAACTCAATAATCTTACCATCAAACAGCATTGCAAAATTATCACTCGCTTTAAATGTCTCGGCAACATCATGACTGATTAACACCGATGTCACATTAAGCTCATGTTGCAAGGTACGAATCATCTGCGTAATCAGATCGCTCGTTACCGGATCAAGCCCTGACGTCGGCTCATCATACAAAATGATACTTGGCTCCAACGCTAACGTTCGTGCCAATCCCACACGTTTTCGCATACCGCCGCTTAACTCTTCGGGAAAGAGTTTCTTGACCACAGAAGGCTTCAAACCAACCATTGAAAGTTTTTCATCAACCAGTTTGTCCACATCTTTACGACTGATATGTTGATGCTCGCGAATAGGAAACGCAACATTGTCTTCTATGTTCATACTGTCAAAGAGCGCACCGTTTTGAAAAAGAAAACCGACTTTTTTACGAATCTGCAACAGTGTCTTCTCGTCAGCGCCGTTCACTTTAACACCATCAACAAAAATATCACCGCTGGTAGGTTGTAACAGACCGACAATGTGTTTAATAATGGTCGATTTCCCCCCGCCGGAAACTCCAAAAATTGCCGTGGTTTCATGCGCAGGAATTGTTAAATTCACCCCGCGTAAAATTTCACGCTCACCAAAGCGCTTATGCACATCTTTAAAGACTATCATTGTTTTACCACACGCAGCAGCATCACGCGGCGAAAGAAGAGTACCCCCAATGCCAGTGCCAATATTTTAAAATCCAATTCGCTGGCTTTGTGCAACGCATCAAATGCGTCACTCTGCGTTGCGGCAATACCGAGTGCCTGCATCTCTAAAATTTTAGGCGCATAAACACCGCTAAACATCAATGAAGTTCCAATAACGACCAATGCAGCAATTTGTGCAATGCCGTCACGCCGAAGCGCTCGATACTCCAATACTTCATAGACAAAGACTGCCATGCTCAGTCCATAAATCCAGTAGGAGAAACGGTGAAAAATTTCACCCATCAAAATCCCCTCGTTGTAGTGACTAAGCAGTGCCGTAGCAAGGTAATGCTCGGAATTAAAAACTACGGAAGCGACAATAATGCCCAATACCAGTACCGCTCCGAAACTTGCGCCTAAAAGCAGCAGATAGGCCAATTCAATATAGATATTATTGCGTCTGTTCATCGGTTACCTTCATAATAAATCCTCGATCGAATCCGGAATAATCCTTATAAAATTCTAATGATTGTATCTTAAAATCACTAAGATATGCTTCAATTGCCGCTTTTTGATCGTAACCCATTTCACATGTCAATAATGCAACACGGCGCTGTAACACCTCGTCAAGAAGCGCCTTAATGATCTCATCGCCCTGACTGCCGCCAAAAAGTGCGGTATCGGGTTCATAAGAGAGATTAGACTCCAGCACGGCGGTATCGGCAATATACGGCGGGTTTGAAACAACCACATCAATAGGCTCATTAACCGATGAGAGCAGGTTTCCGTGTCGCAGTTCAATACGCTCTTTCAAACCGAAACACTCTATGTTACGCTGCGCAATACGCAGCGCTTCGGTACTAATATCTACACCTATGAAATGTGCATGCGGCAGATGTTGTGCCAGTATAATACTGATGATACCGCTACCTATACCGACTTCGACAATACAAAGATGTTCATCGGGATTTACATGTAAAAGCGTCTTTTCTATTAACAGCTCCGTCTCCGGTCTGGGAATCAATGCTCCTTGCTGAATAAAAAACTCTTGCGAGTAGAAACTCACACGTTGAGAAATATACTCTAAAGGTTCATTGGCAGCACGCCGTGTTATCCATTGACGAAGCCTTTGCGTATCATCAAGAACCGTCATCTCATTGCGTATGAGCCACAGCGCATCTTTGTTGTAAAAAGCACGCAATAACAATTCGGCTTCATGCCGCGGTTCAGACACAATGCCTTCAAGTGCCGAGGCACTAAAAACAATCCACTCTTTTAGCGTACTTGGATCGGACATTCACCCTCTAATGCACTGTTATCGCCGCAGTAGATATCGACACCAAGCTCTTTAAAACGTTCCAATACCGGAGGATGGGTATAATAGAAGAAGATATAGAGCGGATGTGAAAGCGGAAAGCTTTTGTTTTCCGTTACCAGTTTAGTCAATGCCGAAACAAGATGTTCTTCACCCCCGAGTTCCGCTCCTTTTTTATCGGCTGCAAACTCGTTATGACGACTTACCATACCCATGATCGGCATCATAATAAAGCTCAACAGGGACATCAACAGCAAAAACAAGATGATCACCACCGCAGGCGATTGGCTAATACCCAGCTCCATATAGAGCGATTCGGGTAAGTTACCAAAGATGGCAAACATGACAAACAACATAGCGCCAATAGCCGCTATGTTTTTGTAAATATCCCCATGGGTAAAGTGCCCGAGTTCATGTCCCAAAACGGCTAAAAGTTCATGATGAGACAGCTTCTGCAGCAACGTGTCAAAGAGCACAACCCGCTTGGTTTTTCCCAAACCGCCAAAGTAGGCATTAAGCCGTGCATCACGCTTGCTGGCATCGCTCACAAAAACACCGCTACTTGTAAAACCGGTTTGCTCCATTAATCTAGCAATTTTAGCATTTAGTTCCGCATCATCAAGCGGGGAGAGTTTATCAAAAAACATCGCACGCAGTGTCGGAAAAAACATATTTAACAAAATAATGACAGCAAAAATAAAAAGGAAACTCCATAACCACCATAACGTTGAACTGCTCATGATCAGTGCTACCGTATAGATAACGATACCGCCTAACACTACTGTCAATAGTGTCGAAATTAACGTATCTTTAATATACTGGGTATAGCTGGAACGATTAAAGCCGAACTTTGCATCCAAAACAAATTTTTGATACCACTCTAACGGCAAATGAACAATGCCTCCAATGATAATAAAACTCAATACCACCGCTACGGCTTTAAGTGCGTCATCCTGAATTAAAAAGAAATTATCAAGCCAGACAATTCCTGCATCGAGCCAGAAAATAAAGAGTAAATATTCAATAAATGTCCCTATAATAGAGAGTTTCTCTTTGGATATGGCATATTCTGCCGCCTGTAGATATTCTGCTGTACTCAGCAAGACCGCTTGCTGTCGTTTTGCTCGGTTTATAAAACCGATTTGCATAATACTGATGTATATTCTAAAAAGTACATAGACCGTATATAGTGCCATGATGAACATTAACATTCAACTACGCCTTTGTTTTCTGAAATTGTATCAGATTAGTTGTTTATTTTGTTGTTATTTTTGTAATAGTGTCATTTATAGGGATGCTGTCTTCTACATCTGAAAACACTGTTTTCGCTCCAACATAAATAGAACCTATCACCAATCCGGCAATAATAACCGCCCAAACAACACGGCGTTTTTCACCTTTTAACGTATTGTAATCTTCAATCTCTTGTAGTGTCGGTTCACTCATTGTATCTCCTTTTTTGTTAGTATCATACAGTAACATCACCATTAATGCCGTAAAAATTAGAGTTAGCCTGACGATTTAAGTAGATTTTTTGTTTTATTTTAGCGTCAAACCACTGTTCTGTTTTCTTCTGAATGCTATAATACGTTTTATGAAACACGACTTTATACCGCACATCGATCCCACACCGATTCTAAAGAAGAAAGAGTGCCGTTTTTTTGCCTACCTGCTCATGCTTTTTTTAAAATTCGGTGCGGCACTGTTTGGACTGATAGTATGGTACCTTTACGGTCTGTACTATGGCATTTCCTCCTTTTTAGTTTTTTATCTGATCATCGGAATTATTCGTTCCAAACTGCTGCATGCTTCCATACCGAAGCTCCAGCAAGAGTACCACTATACCGACCATGCCATTGCTACATGGTACGTTAAACGGGTCGTTGTCTGTGAATAGCAATTTACATGTAAAAGGTTCTTATGGCACTGGTTGATCTACTCAATATCTCAAAGCATTATGAAGCACAAACCATTTTAAATGAGATCAACTTTCATGTTAATGAAGGAGAACGCATTGTTATTGTCGGTAAAAACGGTAGCGGTAAATCGACCATTATGAAAATTATAGACAATTCACTCGAACCTGACAGCGGTGAACGAATTTGCAGACAAAACCTTCACATAAAGATGCTTGCACAGGTTCCAAAATTTGAGGAAGGTCATAGTGTCCGTGATGCCGTCGAAGCGGGTTTAGGTGAATTAAAATCGGCAAAACTGCGCTTCGATGCGCTCTCTGAGATGCTTATTGATGATTTTGAGAACAAAACACTTTTAGAGGAACATGCGACACTCTCTCACTATCTTGACCACCACAATGCATGGAATTTAGATGAAAAAATTGAGCGTGTGTTAGAATTTTTCCAACTTAAAATATATGAAAACCGATCGGTTCATCTGTTAAGCGGCGGCGAACAGCGGCGTGTCGCACTGGCATCACTGCTACTTCAAAAGCCGGACGTGCTTCTGCTTGACGAACCGACAAACCATCTTGACGTCTATATGGTCGAATTTTTAGAGGAGCTCATCTTAAAAGAGAAATTTACGCTTGTTTTTATTTCACACGACCGTTATTTTATTGACCAAATTGCCACCAAAACCGTAGAAATAGAAGACGCCAAACTACGTGAATTCAAAGGGGGCTATTCCAATTACTTGACACAAAAAGCCGAACTTTTGCATGCCATGCAAAAAAAGCATGAAAACTTACTGCGTCTGCTTAAAGCCGAAAATGAATGGCTCGGCAAAAGTGTCCGTGCGCGTCTCAAACGAAACGAAGGGCGTAAAAAACGGGTCTTAGAGCTGCGTGAAGAGGCAAAAAATAACCCGGCACGTATTAACAAAATTAAAATGGAGCTGCAACGCGAAGCAAAACATTTTAATCGCGACAAAAGCGTCAATAAACAAAAAATGCTCTTTGAAATTGAGAATCTCAGCATTACTCTGGGCGAAAAAGAGCTTATTCGCAACTTCTCTACACGTATCTTGCAACGTGATGTTATTGCCATTGTCGGTCCTAACGGCAGCGGTAAATCCACCCTGTTAAAAGCATTATTGGGACGGCTTAAGCCAACAAACGGTGTGATCAAACAGGGCGATTTCAGTATTGGCTATTTTGATCAGCACCGTGAAATGCTGGATGACTCCAAAAACCTTATTGAAACCTTTTGTCCTATGGGCGGGGATCGTGTCGAAGTACAAGGAAAAAATTTACATGTATATGGTTACCTTAAAAATTTTCTCTTTCCACGAGAGTTTTTAGATAAAAAAATCGGCATATTAAGCGGCGGTGAAAAAAATCGTGTTGCCCTGGCCCTGCTCTTTACCAAAAAGGTAGATTGTCTTATTTTAGATGAACCGACCAATGACTTGGATATTCCAACCATTAATATTTTAGAAGAGCAGCTGCAGCACTTTTCGGGTGCCGTCATTATGGTGAGTCACGACCGTTACTTTGTCGATAAAATTGCTAAAAAGCTTTTTATATTTCAAGGTGACGGCACCATCGAAGAGTCATTTCAGCAATACAGCCAATATCTTGAAATTGAAAAAGAGCTCCGTGACGTCATTGCTATTGGGCAACACAGTAAACCTGCGACTACACATAAATCTTCAAACCGTACCGAAAAACAAAAACCTTTAAAGCTCTCCTTTAATGAAAAAAAACTGCTGGAGATACTGCCTCAAGAGATTGAACAACTCGAAATACAGATGCAAGAACTCACCAACTGTCTGGCAGATCCGTCATGCTACGAAGAAAAGGGCATTACCGTTTTGGCGAAAGAGCTCAATGAAATCGAAGTATGTTACGAAAAAAAGGTCGAAGCACTTCTTGACATTGAAGAAAAGCTTGAACATATCGAAGCACAAAAAAGTGTGACCGCATAATGGTTTACACCGTAACATTCTGAAAAAAACAAAGTAGTTAAAAAAATTATATTGTGTCATGCTTCAGATACGGTATGGTTCCGTATTACAAATCACCTATTAAGGATTCTTATATTATGAAACTATTCCGAACACTTCTTCTTATGCTCACTTCCATTGCCACAGCTCTTTATGCCAATCCGACGCCCGACGCCAAAGTTATTATTGACAGAATGATTGTCGCTTACGGGGGAGATCACAACATTCAAAAACTCAATGCATATGAGCAGTTTTGGAATATTGAGACCAAAACAACCGATACCAACGGTACCGATACGCGCATGGTCATGATGCCCAACTCACTCTCTACGGAGCTTGTCTATCCCAACAAAACCGAAACGCGCATGCTGCACAATAACTACGGTACCAAAACGTTTGACAATCAAACGATTCAAGCAAAAGGTCCTATGCTTGATGCTATGAAACTCCAACTGATGCGCCTCTACACTCCCTTGGTGCTTCAAAAGAAACTATCGCATATCACTGCTTCTGAAGATGCCACGCACTATATATTAACGCTTCCGCAAGGCACAATTACTACCATCTACTTTGTCTCTAAAGAGAACTATCTCGTTGAGAAGGTTATTGGAAAACTTCAGATGGGCAATCAGGCAATGGAGTTTGTAACGCTCTATAAAGATTACCGACCCCTTCAAGGAGTTATGGTAGCGTATAAAGAGGTGAAGTATGCCGGCAGTATCAATACGGCAATCATGCACCTCAAAAAGATGCACTTTTTAGCAGCACCTAAAATTCGGCACTAAGCACTACTTGAGTGCTTCTCTGCGACGAATAAGTACCGAAAGACGCTCTAAGGCAAAGCGACGCTGAGCGCTAATGTATTCAGGGTATTTGTACCCTTTTGCCGTCATTACGGCATGCAGTTTTTGCAACGAACTGTTGTGAATAGTACCATATTTTATTTTCATCTCTTCGGCAAACCGTAAAAAGAACATCAATAGTACCGCTTGGGCTTTCTCATCGGTTTTACCGGAGCGAATCACTTCAATGAACTCGTCGCCCATGGTCACAATATTATATTCACCCCACATATCCAGCTTCAAAGCATCTTCTTGAGCCATATAGCCCAAAATATTGAGATTTAACTCCAAAAACATCTTATTGGTTTTATCGCACACTAAATTGTGTTGCGCCAACCTTCGTTGATATTGGGCAATCTCTGCTTGTAACGGTTTAAAAAAACTCATCTGTTTCCTTTATAATATACACCGTATTATCACCTAAAATGCGTAAAAAAGAAGATACATGTAAAATATATCTCCCCATTTTTAGTTTCTGTAAAGAAACTATGTCAACAGACTTTTTTTACCGCCGTCGTAACGACTTAAAATAGCCGGAAGCATGAGCAGATCAACCAGTACCGCAATAACCAATGCAATTGCCGTCACTATGCCAAAGTTGACATTGGGCAAAAAATCACTTAACACAAAGATCATGAATGCGCTGCTTAGCACTAGCGTAGTAAAAATAATAGCACTGCCGGCATACTGCATGACATAGGTCAGTGATGCCTCAAAATCTTCACCGCGACGACGCGCTTCTCGATACTTGACCAAAAAATGAATCGTATCATCTACCGCAACCCCTATAATAATTGCTCCCGAAATTGCAACACCGATGTCAATCGTAAGCCCCAGCCATCCCATAACTCCGACAACCAGAACAATAGGTAATATATTGGGAATAATAAAAAGCGGAACCATCCGAATATTTCTAAAAATAAAAAGCATCATAATGGAGACGGCCGAAATGGCTAAAAGAATCGAGTTAATGAGTGTGGCAGTCACATCATGCTGCATATGGGCAAACATCACCGTCTGTCCGTTTACTTTAGCACTGTACGGTGTTGCAGCCCACCATGATTCGATCCATGAAATCATCTCCAAATCGAGTGATGTATCGACCACATCCATCGCGGCAGAGAGACGTAAAAGCCGTTCATCCACATCCATCTTGTCATTAATCTCCATGCCCTGAGGCAATGAGAGCGAATAGAGTAGTAGATATTGCGCAATCAGGTTTTTATCATTAGGAATACTTTTAGAACCGTTAAGAACCTCATTAAACTTTTCAACCACATCACTCAATGACGAAATATGTCGCATAGCAGGGTATGCGGCATCAAAGGCATCGTAAAACTGCTCAACCGTTTGCATAAACTTCGGCTCTTTAATGCCGTCTTTAACTTGAGAGTCAACAATAATTTCATAACTCATAGGCCCTGTCAGATTCTCTTGAACAAAATCGACTGTTTCACGAAACGGAACATGCTCGTCAAAATAGCGTACCGTATTGGAGTCAACTTTAACAAAAATCAGCCCTGATCCGATAACAAGAAAAAAAAGCGAACTCATAACAATGATTCTACGATCATGTTGCATAATAAAACGGCTGTAACGTCTTGCAAGCTTATGCTGTTCCTTGCTCTCTTTGTGCGATGTCGGTGTGATGTTAAGATTTAAAATGGCCAATACCGCCGGTACAAATAAAATGGTCAATACAAAAGCAAGCAGTGCGGCATTCGCTGTTGCAATACCTAATGTTTTAATGGGAATAACTGCTGAAATACCCAACGACGCAAACCCCACCGCCGTCGTTACCGATGTTAAGAGTACCGGCAAAAAGTTTTTATGCAGACTGTAGTGAATCGCCTGAATATTCTCCATCCCTTTTTTACGCCCGATCATGTAGATCCAAAACAGATGCATGGCATCGGCAATACCAATGGCAACAACAAAAACCGGCATATTTGCCGTAAAGTTATTCATTCTGTAACCTAAAAGCACCTGCACGGCAAGAACAATGAGAAACGTAAACACTACTACCGAAATACTCAGTAAAACCGCTGAAGGACGCTTGAAAATTATCCACAACAAAAGCATAGAGATTAAAAGTACCAACGGCGTAAAAGTTGCGGCATCATGTTCGCCCAAGGAGATGAACGACATATTTAAAATCGGTCCCCCACCCAAATAGAAACGATACCCGCTTTCGTGTTCCGTCTCCACAATGGCATTAACGGCAGCTTCAAGCTTTTTGGAAACTTCCGGATCATCACCCGCTTTAGGCGTCATACGTGCAACAATCATCGTTGTCTTCATATCCTCGCTCAGCAGATGCCCCATCACCATCTCTTCATTTTTAATAAGTGCCGCTTTCTTCTGCAAATCTGCCGCACTTAACGCATCAATATCTTCAATAAAATCTTCAACAACAACATCATCTAAAAATTCGGGATCGGCATGAATGTATTGATAATTTGTTAGCGAATCTACCCGTGCAATGTACTTGGTCTCCCAGAGTTTTTGCGTAATACGGTCTATAACATGGAGTGCTTTGGGGTTTAAAATGCCGTTGTCATCTTTAAACATAATCAAGACGGCATCATCATTACCAAAAACCGCACGAAAGTCATCGTACTCTTTTAAAATAGGAGACTCCTCTCCAAACCAGATGCGATAACTTCCCTCAAACTCCAGATGTTTAAGTTGCGTGGCAAACATCAGCGTAATAAGAGGAATCATCACGGCAATTATCCAACGAAATCGTACAATAACATTGACAAAGGTATTCATCTATCTACTCCATTATATTAAAAGTAATAACTTAGTTTCAAACCCAAACGTTCATGTGTTCCCAACAGTGCATATGCCGTTTGATACCGCGACGAAGGGTCAATATAACGGTAATCAAGGTTGAGTCTGACGGCATCACCGAAACGGCTCTCATATTCAACATAATAGACCTTTTCATTATATGCCAAATCCCGTATTACTCCCCCGATCAAAGAGCTGTCATCGACATCATTAAAGGTGTAACGCACCCCTAAAAAAAGATCGTTTTGAAATGTTTCGTAAAGGTCAAGATCACTGAATTTATCATTATCGAAAGTTCCGTAACGATAATATTCGCCAATCAGTCCGACATCTCCGGAAATCTCATCAAAAGTAAGCGTATACTCAAGCCCTGCTCCAATATGGTAATAGTCTGAAATGTGTTTGTCCTCAATCACGTTGCTGTAGAGCAGTTCAAGCTTCAGCAGTGTTGCATCCACTACCATTGTGTTATAACTCATAACTTTATTGACCAAATAAGCATGCTCTTGCAATACGGTACGACTGCCTTCTAAAGCAGAGTTTGGGAGAAAATAGCGCTGCGAATCATACCCGTTTTCAAATATAACGGCACTGTCAAGCGGATATTCCCAATCAAACGACGTTACATAGCTCACATAGATACTCGGACGATACCGCGAACGCTCGCTCTGCAATACATCGTCATACGCTACAAACGGCGGAAAGAGGTAATATGCATACGGGTATGCCGCTACCTGATGGTTTTCTTCGTAGAGTTTTACCATAACTGACCATTCACTATTGTCGCTGTAATAGGTATAAGCAACATTCCATGCACCCATTTTGTCGGTATCAAAAATATCACTGCGCAGATCAACGGGGTTAAAAACATCAACAATATTACGCACTTCCAACGCACCCCAAAAACGGATATTGCGTCCGACAAAGAGCATACTGTCCCCACGTTCATAACTTGCATACAGCTCTTCGAGCCGCACAAAGGTTCGGTCATTGTCTCTCTTGTTAGAAAAGTCATCATAATCTTGCTGTGCATACCATGCCGTTTTGAATTGCCATGCGTCATCTTCATAGAAAAGTTCTAACGATTCAAAGGCCGTCATATTGCTCTGATGCTTTGCATGGGGCAACTGCAAATATCGCTCTCCTTGAAGCCCGACATGCCCTGTTATCTCAATATCCGCAAAGACATTAACAAGCAGCAGCACAGACGTTATTACATATTTCATCGCTTGAGAACACGCTTTTGAAAGTCTTTGTTACTCAAACCCGTTTTAATACGCTCATCATTCCAAATCAAGATGGTTTTTTTGTCATTTTGTACATTGCTCATAGTGATTTTTCCCATGCGCCAGATCCCTTTGATCTGCTTATAATCTTCAAAACGTGCTGTTTTGAGCAGCTCTTTTTTACGGTCATAATAGGCTATCTTTAAAATTAGAAACGTCTCAGGGTCAATCCATGTACGCAGTTTGGTATAGCCTGAATATTTTGAAACGGGAATACTCTCACCCAAATAGACCTCTTTACCGTCTAATGTTCCTTTCTTAACCTCGCCTTCAGGATACCGGTATTTATCGACATTAAAAGCACTCAAGTCTTCATAACTAAACTCACTGCCCATAAAGGCGCCTGACTTGTTTTTTGAAGCAATGCGTTTCACACGTTTTAGTGCCGGCAGATAGAGCCACTGGTCATCGTCTTTATTGACATGCTCATAATTGAGAAACTTGGTGCCTTTTACATCGGCGGGAGAGAGAAACTCCATCAGTGATTTATCACCTGTTTTGCCTTCAAGCACCTTCATTGCCATGAGACGTTCACGTTTTTGACCCGATGCATTGATAAGTGTCATACTCATCCGGGACTGGGCATCTTCAAAACCGGCGGTGGCATCATCGCTTTTTTGTGCCAACTCTTTGTAGCTGATGGCATAAACAGAACTTAGAACGAGCATTAGCAGTAACACGAAACGCATAGAAAACTCCTACATGTAAAATATGTTGACAATGTTAACATGTTTATGTGTACCTTGTCAACATCAAGCTAAAATGTGGTATCATTCTCTTATGAAACAGGCATATCATCACGGCAACTTAAAAGAGTCTCTTATTGAAACCGCATTGCAAATGGTAGTAGATGAAGGCATTAACAGCATTACATTGCGAGAACTTTCCAAGCGTTTGGGAACGTCACGTTCGGCAATTTATCGCCATTTTGACTCCAAAGACGCTTTGATGAAAGCCGTCATCAATGCCGGATTTGAAAAGCTAGATACATGTATTACCCCTGTTTTAGAGAATTTTGACGATGATGTCGTCACCCGTTTTGAAAAAATGGGACGTGCCTATATTGACTTTGCCATTGACAATCCTGCCGTTTATCGTATGATTTTCGGACATGAGCTTATGCAAGAACGCGAGGAGAGTTGTGATATTAATGATGCCGAACAGGCATGCGGATTTCATGCGCTTGTTGCCTTGATTGTCGAAGGACAGGAGAAGGCGCTGTTTAAAAAAGAAGATCCTATTTTACAGGCTACCACGGTTTGGTCAATGATACACGGCCTCTCCAACTTACTCATTGACGGACATGTCCACATAAAAGACAATTTTGACGTGCTCTTCGACATGGGTACGCAAACCCTCTTAAAAGGGCTCAAAGCTTAACGCTCGTAGTCAACAACCTTACTGCTTAGGGTTACTTTTTTAATAAAATCGACAACGTCAAGATGTGCCGGATGAGTCGCATAGGTCTGCAATCCGTCCAAAGAATCAAAGGTAGCATAGAGTGAAAGGTCCATCGCCCGCTCACTTCCATTACAGTCAATACCAACTTCCATAGTTTGCAACGGCTCTATTTTTTCTACCAACGCCTCCAGCATAGCTTTGGTTTGCAACAAATGTGCCGCCTTGTTCTCCTCTTTAAATGCAAACATTACAATATGTACAATCACAACAATCCTTTTTAAAGAAATTGTAGCATTTTTTACATGTAACATGTTATGATGTTTTCATGAAAGAACTTTACGGCAGTGCCATTTTATTTTTCTATTTTCTCAAATGGCCCATACTGCTAGGACTTCCCTTGCTTTATGTACAGGGATTACAGAACAATTTGATCTTAAATATACTGTGGCTTTTTTGTTTTTTTTTAGTCATGCAAGACCTCTACCGACACATTGTCAAACGGCGTTAAGTTCTTTTAACCGCACCAGTGCATCGGCAACATTGAGCGCTTGCAAGCACTGCTCTGCTTCGGTGACCAACCCCAGTTCCAAAAGTTTTGCCACTCCGGCTTCGACCTCAAAATCGACAGCGATCCCGTAGGTGCTACGCATATACGCTTCAATCGATTTGTCTAAAGCATCCCGACAAAGCGGTTGTACACTTTGGAAAATAAAAAAATAGGCCAGCAGCGCCTCTTTGCTCTCTTCACTCTCTGCCATATCAACCAAATGCGTCACTACTCCGATATTGTTGTCCAAATTGTAAAAGTAGAGGTTTTGCGCCAGACGTGCCATGTAGCGCGTACGGTGAGTAAAAACTGTCTTGACTTGACGCCACAATACACCGCCGAACGCACCTACGGCGGCAACCAGTGAAAGCGGATCCATCAAGGTACCCAGTTTGGTCATGAATGTCGCCAAACCGCCAATGGTACCACCCCCGCCCGTCACAGCAATTTTTAATTTGTCTTTGAGCGTCATTTTAACTTGCGTATTGGGGAAAAGCATCTCCAAGTCAGCATGAGGAATGTCTTTAAACAGCTTCATATAGATGCATTCACTACCGTCTGCATCAAGCAATACATCATTCTTCTTGCGTAGCGATGCCAAGACACGTGTAACACTGCGTCCCTCTTTAGCGGCAATCTCTTGTGCTCGCACCTCTAGGCGTTTGGGTTTTAACAAAATGAACAGGCGACGGTACACATCAACACGAATGCGCTCTTTTTTCAGATAGAGTGAACGCCAACTCCGTCGCTCATCATAACGGTGTGCTTCACCGCGAAAAAAAAGCAACATCTCTTCAAAATCCTCAAAATCAACACTGACCTCCACACCATACGGCGAGGTCCTGTTCATTGCAGCATGCAGGTTTTCATAGGTCAGCTCTTCGTAGTTGGCACGCTCCAACAGTGGTGTGACGGAAGCAATCAACTCCTCTTGTAAACGTGCATACTCTGATGATGTATATTGCCGTAACGAGATTAGGTCACTGTCAGGATTGAATGGTCGGTAGCGTGCTTTTAATGCTGTCAGCTTTGTATAAAACCGGTGATGAAAGAGCAGGCGTAACGCATCGGAAAATGGCGCATATGTTGCACTCTCAAGCTTAAAATGATCGACAAGATCGTCAAAAAGCTCCTCGTACGCTACGGGTATAAAGTGCTCCAACACCGTGTTGTCATAATATATCTGCATTTACAATAACGCTTTCCAGAAGATTTCGGCAACTAAAACAATAATACAAATGCCCACGATATTAAAAATCACACCGTATTTTGCCATCGTTTTAATATGTACCACGCCGCTACTCATTGCAATGGCATTGGGAGCCGTGGCAATAGGCAACATAAACGCATAGCTGGCACACACCGTAGCTACCATCATAAACAGGGTTGTATTTATGCCCGTCTGCTGGGCTACCGAATAGATAATCGGCAACATAATCGAAATCAGTGCCGTATTGGAGGTAATTTCGGTTGTAAAGGTAATGAGTACGGCAATAGCAAAAAGCAGCAAGAGCGGATCTAACGTCGTCATACTCACCAAGTATGAGGCAAACTCATCTGCCAGACCCGTTTGCGAAAAGGCTTTGGCAATCGAAAAACCTGCGCCAAAAAGAAACATAATTTCATATGGCACTTTTTTGGCATCTTCTTTCCATTCCAGCTGGTGAAACGGCGGCACAAAGAGTATCAGTCCGGCACTTAAAAGAATAAGCGGCTCACTCATACCCAAACCGCTCCAGTAGGGTTTAATGGGCGCATTAACCAGCAATACTGCAATAAGTCCGCCAAGAACGTACAATACCTTTTTCTGATCGGCATTGAGCGGTTCCAGATGATCTTGACGTTGTACATGTAAATTATTCACGCCCAAAGAGAGTACAAAACCCACTACCAACAGCATACCCAGTACTACAGGAGCAACCATCAGCATCCACTGAAAAAAGGGAATTAGCTCCATTCCCTTGTCTTGCATAATACCCAAAAGTATTAAATTGGGCGGCGTACCGATAGGTGTTAAAATACCGCCCACACTCGCTCCGTAAGCAATAGCTAATGCAAAACGAACTTTCAATCGTATCTCATCGGAAAGAAACAGTGCAATTGAGATAAGCAGCAACGTTGTCGTTGTATTGGAAAGCACCGAACTCAATAGTCCGGAGGTAATAACCAATGAGAAAATAATACCGCGCGCCGTGTTGGGAAAAAAACTCAATATCTTGTCAGATATCCAGCGGTGTAACCCACTCTTTTCAACGGCAATTGCAAGCAAAAAACCTCCTAAAAAGAGATAAATAATAGGGTGTGCATAATTTACGGTCGTCTCTTTTACATGTAAAATGGAAAATGCGGGAAAGAGAATAATGGGCAATAGCGACACCACGCCGAGCGGAAGGGCTTCATTGCTCCATAATGCTACCAACAGTGCGATAGAACCAATAAGAAGCGCCTGTACCGTTGTCACAAATGCAACGGAAAGTGCAAAAAACATCACCCCAATAATGACAGCAATCAGAAGATTTTTTATCTGTACGGTCACCATGTTATTGCGACAGCAGATCACGCAGACTCTGTTGCGGATCTTTTCCTTCCAAGGTATTGTAAACTTCTCGTGCTATAGGCAAATAAAGTCCTTTCTCATCAGCAATTTTTTTCAGGGCATATGCCGTTCCGATTCCTTCTGCCACTTCCCCCAGCTCCTTTAAAATTTTTGTTTGTGATTTACCTTCGGCAATACCCAGTCCGACTCTAAAATTTCGCGACATTACCGAACTCGCCGTTAAAAACAGATCACCGGCACCACTAAGACCGATAAAGCTCTCATCACGTGCACCGTAGCTCGTTCCAAAACGCTGCATCTCAACCAAACCTCTGGCAATAAGTGATGCCGCGGCATTCTTTCCAAGATGCAGTCCCTCACAGATTCCCGCAGCAATGGCGATGACATTTTTATAAGCACCGCATACTTCAGCACCCATCACATCTTCAGAGTAGTACGTCTTTATAAAGTTGGGAAAAAAGTCACCGAAACGCTGTGCCAACTCCTTGTTGTGTGAGTTAATCACTACTGCTGTCGGCAATGACTGCACTACCTCGGCGGCAAACGAGGGGCCAGAAAGATACGCTAAATGTTCTTGAGGTACATAGTCCTCAAAAATCTCATTTAAAAAGCGTCCGCTGTCTGCCTCAATCCCTTTGGCCACCACTAAAATATTTTGACCGTGATAGACAAAATGCTCACGCAGCCACACACCAACCTCTTGTGCCGGTATAGCAAGAATGAGATATTCACACGCCAATGCCTCTTTCAGGCTAACAAAGCCTTTAATATCGCGCGGTGTCCGAGATGTAATGACACCCTCATGATTCAGTGTTATAGCATGATAAAGGGCATAACCCCACTTTCCTGCACCAATAACGGCAATACGACTCATACGCTATCCCTTATATGCATTTTAAATTTGTCAATGTCTTCTTGCAGACCAATAACTACCAACACATCACCCACCTCAATACGATGATTAAACCCTTTTGCGGTAAAGACAAAATTGGTATTGAGCATCTTATCGACAATAGCGAGTAAAATAATATTGTACGTATCTTTAAAAGCAATACCGTGACTGTTGTTACCGACAATAGCATCTCCTGGTACAACGTTAATTTGTGCAATTTTGATCTCACTGTCTTCATATAAAATATTGTGTAACACGTTGGTAACAACCGGTTTTTCCAAGATTTCGCTAATGAGGTTAGCGGTAATCTGAACAATAGGTAAAATCCTGTTGGCACCCGCAATTTTAAGCTTATTGATACCCTCGGTATCTTTGGCCAACGCAACAATATACATGGCGCTAAATGTTGCTCGAAGCGAAATGGTCAAAAAGATATTGTGTGCATCATCTTCTAAAGTACAAAAAGCTACCGTATTATCCGTGCGGTAGTCACGCTCAATCTCATGCCATTCATCACTTAAATCAAAAGACGAGACATGAAACCCGTCTTCTTGTGCTTTTTGCCGCAAGGCGTCATCGAGAACAAAAATATGGACACGCTCATACTCCGATGCAATTTGTGATGCAATCTGACGTGCATATTCGTTATATCCAAAAATCAGAGCACTTTTTTTCATGATCGTCTCTTTTTTACATGTAAATCACGTTTAAACTCTTTAATCAACACATTAGAGCCGATAACAAGAAGAATATCACCGGTGCCGACAGGCTCATGGCTCTTCGGATTAAAAAGAAACGCATCGCCGTTAGCAGGGCTGATTCCCATGAGAATAATACGGTAACGTTCGGCACAAAGATCACCGACATTACGGTATTGGGCACCAATATACTCGTCAATAACAATCTCTTCGGTGAGTACGTCACTCTGTTCGGAACGCAGAGCATGAATGGCTTCAAAAGCAACCGGCATACCGCTAAACTCTTTGGCTACCATACCGACAAGTTCTTGGGAATAGACCACTTCATTCACTCCGGCAAGAGAGAGCTTTTTTCGATTCGATTGATTAATAAGCAGTGAGAGCAGCATCACCTCTTTATTCATTGATCGAATCGTAAGTGCCGCATATACATTACTCACATCATCATACTCCAGACACAATACAGCATGTACCTGCTTCTTAAAATCAATACCGAGCTTTGCATAACTTGCCAATGCACCCGGATCACCGACAACGGCTCTAATATGATGCGATGTCGCCAGTTTAACACGGTCTACATTGTTGTCAAGTACAACAATATTTTTACCGTGACGGCGTAGTTTCGCGGCAACCTGCTGTGCAGTTTTGGTATAACCGCAGATAAGATAAAACTTACGAAGTGCCGAGATATTTTCAATGAGCTTGTTCTCAACAATATCATCCATGCGTTCGGTAAAAGCCGAAACAATAATGGAAGTACTAAAAGAGAGTACGGCGATACCGGAGATAATAATAAACATCGCCACGACCTGCCCGCCTTCGGTTTTGGGTACCAAATCACCAAAACCTACGGTAGAAATAGTGACCAACGACCAATAAAATGCTTCAAAAAGCGTCGTAATCTGCGAATTGGGATGGTTTGCTTCCATCACATAAATAAGAACTCCCGAAACAAATACAACAATAGCAGCAAACATTAAAAGGGTAAGCAATTCATGCTTTTTATGCGTCAAAACCGACAATAAATGACGAATGCTATTGGTATAACGAAACAGCTTAAAGACCCGAAAGAGAATAAAAAGCCGTAACAGTCGCAGCTCATGGAAGAACGGCATAATAGCAAACAGATCAATAATAGCCGACGGCGAACTCATGTATTGAAATTTGACATGCAGAATCTCTTTGAACGCTTTTAAAGGACTAAACTCTCGTTGTAAAAACTCATCGTGTTCATAGCGTTCAATAATAATTTTAGAATTGTCATTGTACACCCACATGCGCAGTAAATACTCAACTAAAAAGACTATAGAGATAATATAATCGTTAAAAAACTGTAAAAAATCATGCGATTCATATTTAACTTCACGAATTAAAATAATCACACTCGAAAGAATCAGCATGACCATCACCACATCAAAGTACTTTTTATAACGATACGAGTTATTCTCCATCAGGTTATAAAAGAAGGTCTTCACCTTTTTGTAACGATGCGATCCGTTAAGAACATAAGCGCTCTTGACCATGAAACGCGCAAATGGCTTCATAGTCGTCACGCTTAGCTCAATTTAGATTTTAAAATATCATTTACGGCCTGCGGATTGGCACTCCCTTTGGAAGCTTTCATAACTTGACCGACAAAAAAGCCAAAAAGCTTCTCTTTACCGTTGTGATACTCTTGAACTTTGTCCGGATTGGCGGCAAGAATCTCATTAACCAGTTGTTCAATAGCACCGGTATCGCTCACCTGTTTTAACCCAAGCTTGTCAATAACGGCATCGACATCCTCGTCATGCTCCATCAGGTAGTCCAAAACCTCTTTTGCCGCTTTGCCGCTAAGCGTCTGATCTTCAATACGCTTGACCAATGTACCGAGTGTTTTAGCATTGACCGGTGAGTTTTCAATATTGACCTCACCGCCAAAACGTCCTTGCAGTTCGACACTCAACCATGTTGTTGCATTTTTTGCGCTAATTCCCTCTTGCATCATGGCTTCAAAATAGTGCGCCATCTCTAACGAACTGGTAATAACAGACGCATTGTACTCGTTCATACCGTAGGCATCAACAAAACGTTTGCGTTTTTCATCGGGAAGTTCAGGAATCTTACTAAAAGTAGCATACATCGCATCGTCTACTACCACTTTAAGCAGGTCGGGTTCGGGAAAATAACGATAGTCGGCCGCTTCCTCTTTGCCACGCATGGAACGGGTCTCCTGTCTGGCTTGATCAAACAGACGGGTCTCCTGATAAATCTCTTCATCATACACGCCGTCTTCCCATGCTTCTATCTGACGTGCCACCTCAATCTCAATGGCTTTTTGAATAAAACGAAAACTGTTGATATTTTTAATTTCGACACGCGTATAGAGTTTTTCATCACCTTTAGGACGAATGGAAACATTGACATCTACACGAAATGATCCCTCTTGCATATTGGCATCACTAATGTCTAAGTAGCGTACAATAGCATGCAGTTTTTTTAAATAGAGAATCACCTCTTCGCTGGAGCGCATATCGGGTTCTGAGACAATCTCCAACAGCGGAGTTCCCGCGCGGTTCAGATCTACTTTGGAAACATCGCCTTCATGAATATTTTTGCCGGCATCGGCTTCAATATGCGCACGGTTAATCCGAATCACTTTATGTGTACCGTCTTCAAAATCAATCTGTAATGCACCGTGTTCTACAATAGGTGTGTAGAGTTGCGTAATCTGATAGGCACTGGGACTGTCAGGGTAAAAATAGCTCTTTCGGTCAAAATAAGAGGTTCGGTTCACGGTAGCGTTGACAGCCGTTCCAAACATGACGGATTTTTCCACAACCGCTTTGTTGAGTACCGGCAGCGCTCCGGGAAGTGCCAAACACGTCGGACACGTATTGCTGTTTTGTCGATGATTAAAACTCGTAGGACACGAGCAAAAAAGTTTTGTTTTTGTATTTAACTGAACATGGACCTCAAGACCAATAACAACTTCAAACATTCCATTCCTTAACAATTGTATTACGGAGTATCAATAAAGTATCGTATGGATGCAAAACCGTATGCGCCCGTCTTTGCAATACTTTTGACATGCTCAGCGGTAACAATACCGCCAAGCGCTATAATATTGACTCTTATTTTATCCACTTTATCTTTTAAATCCTCTAAACCTTTGGGATTTCCTTTACCCGGTGTTGTAAAAACAGGACTGTAGGTAATGCAATCGGCACCCAACTGTTGTGCCAAAGCAATCTCTTTGCTGTTATGAGTACTGGCAATTACATGTAAATCAAGCGCTTTGGCATCAGCAATCAAAGGTAGTTGCGAAGATGTCAAATGAACTCCTGTTGCACCGAGCCTATGTGCCAACTCAATATGGGAGTTGATGTAAATGTGCGCAATACGGTAACTTTTGCATGTTGCGACAAATGCCGTAGCCAACGCTTCAATGTCAGGGGTCGTTTTGTCTCGGAAACAGGCATGGGTCACACGGTGATGTTGCAATGACCTGCTGAGTCGTTTTTCAAACCGTGCAACATCGGTTCCGTAGTAGTACGG
This sequence comes from Helicobacteraceae bacterium, assembly GCA_026988515.1. Taxonomy (GTDB): domain Bacteria; phylum Campylobacterota; class Campylobacteria; order Campylobacterales; family Sulfurimonadaceae; genus QNZR01. Next base: position 36,638 of record JALSLA010000081.1, read on the forward strand.
ATCCGTAATTAAATATGCTTTCACGCCCTACCCGTGTTCTCTAAAACTTTGTATATCTATCAATACTTTTTCCAATTCTCTATTATACTGAATAATTGCACTGTCGCTCTCCTGTATGGAGCCGCTTTTAAAAGCATACTCCAAATTTTTCACGCTTTCGGACAGCTCATAGGCACCGATATTGGCGGCAACGCCTTTAATATCATGACATAATTGTGCACCTTTGTCAAAATCCACTGTACTTCGGAGCTCCTCAAGCTTACACGATGAACGACTGTATTGTTTCTCAAACTCTTGCAAAATCTCTTTATATAAATGCTTGTCATTACCGGCACGCTCCATACCGTCTACTGTATGAAGGGTCAGTAATTCGTGGGCATTCTCATTGCTTGTCGGTACGTCAACACTCTCATGCGGCACATCGACACCTGCTCCACTTTCAGGTGATTCGGGATGATCGCGAACCGTATCGCTTGTATTGCGATGCGAAATATATCGTAGCAACGCTCTATAAAACTGCTCTACATTGAGCGGCTTGCTCATATGTTCTTGCATACCGACTTCTTGCGATTTTTTGACATCACTGCTTAATGCGTTAGCCGTCAGCGCCAAAATCGGTAAATCTTTAAACTGCTCATCGGAACGAATTTTCGATGCGGCATCGTATCCGTTAAGTATCGGCATGCTGATATCCATTAGAATCAGGTCGACATCTTTATTGTTGTAGAGCATCTCAATAGCTTCTTGTCCATTGTTGGCAATGAGCAAATTAACACCGCTGTGACTTAAAAGACTCTGAATAACACTCTGGTTGATTTTATTGTCCTCTGCGAGTAAAATAGTGGCTCCAGAGAGAATTTTCAGATCATTTTTACTAATACCTTTTGTATGAATGGAACGCTGCGCTTCCGGCTGGTAGAGATCTAAAATGGCATTAAACAGATCTTGTTGATTAAACGGTTTGAACAGTTCTGTGTCTATGCCGTCAACTTTTTGATAATTGGCAATACCGCCGTTTAACAACACAATTTTAGCACTGGTCTTTTCACGAATCACCTGAATAAAATTTTCCACATTGTCGGCAATAATTTTCGAGTCAATGCAGACAATATCATACGGTAAAATTTTTAAGGCGTAAAGCGCTTCATTCATCGTTGCCACCACATCAGCGGAGTATTGATAGTAGGCAATCATCCGTGTCAGTGAATCGGCTGCACTGCTGTTTTCATCGATAATAAGCACTTTTTTCTTCATAATCTCTTTTGACGGCAGACGATATTTTCGTTTATCGACATGTTCGGGTCGGTCAAAATGAAGCTGAAACTTAAAGGTTGTGCCGACATTGACTTCACTTTCCACACTGATCTTACCACCCATCAACTCAATAAGCTCTTTGGTAATTACCAGCCCCAGACCGGTACCCCCATATACTCGTGTCGATGAGTTGTCTGCTTGGGAAAACGAGGTAAAGAGTTCCGGAATTTTTTCCGGGGCAATGCCGATGCCGGTATCTTTAATCTCAAAATCTAAAATAAACG
>JALSLA010000082.1 GCA_026988515.1 Helicobacteraceae bacterium
TCTGGTTCTTACAGCATTGGCAGCGTTAGCACAGGCTGATGTTGTCCATTATGACGACAGAGACAAAGAGCAACCGCAGACAAGTAAACCCAATCATCCCAATAATGATTTGTACACCAAGTAGTTGGCTCTTTAAAAACTCTCTTTCCGCCCCAAGTATCGTTATTCTCCCCCTTTTAACGGTACTTGGGGCTTGATGATTACATAGACTACCTCATAATCTTTTATTTACTGCATCGAAGTCATTTAGCATATACTATTTTAAGATATAATGACATTATTTAAGCAGGAGTATTGTATGCATGCCGTGATTGTCTCAATGGTAACACTTTTTTTATATTGCAGCACGCTTCATGCCACTATGAAAGAAGCAGCCATTCACCATACATCAAGCACTATTGAAGGGACGCTACTCTATAGAGAACGCATGCTGTTGCCTGCAGGATCATCGGTTGTCGTTACCTTAGAAGATCTGCCCTATACCGATACGCCCTCAACTGTCATTGCCACAACAACATTTCTGGCACCTAAAGCACCCCCTATTGCATTCCGTTTAACGTATGATCCTAAAAAAATAGAGAAAAACCGCCGTTATACGCTCAATGCAGCTATTATGCATAAAGGCAATACGCTGTTCCACAGTGTCAATCATGTCAATCCTTTTCATACTCCGCTGAAGATTCTTCTGAAACGCTCACCGCAGGAACAGGAAAATACTTCCATTACAAATATTCACTGGAAACTGCTCTACATTGAAGGTGCGGCGATTGCCTCATCGGAAAAGCTTAAAGACCCTAACTTTATTTTAAAAAAAGGAAACAAAGTCATTGGGTTTACCGGCTGTAACCGTTTTGTCGGCACCTATACGCTTCAAGGTGATCGTATCCGTTTTGTAGAAATCAGCACAACGCCCATGCACTGCAGCAACACTATGGAAACCCAAAAGGCATTTGAAAAAGTACTTCAAGATGCACGCTATTTTAAAGTTCAGGGTGAAACATTAGAACTTTTTGACGATACTCATGTCATTGCAAATTTTAGAGCAGTATATTTTTAGAAAGATGGTACAACAGCAACATGGTTCGTAAAGTATTCAAAAAGACTAGCAAATCAAGCAGACTTGATGCCCTGATAGAGAAATATCATATTCCCAAAGAGTTTCTCTCCATTAACCGTAAAACGGTCTCCAAAGCGGTGGCTATCGGCGCATTTGTAGCAGTAATACCGATGCCCATGCAGATGTTGCTCATTGTCTTTTTACTGCCGATTTTCCGTTTTAATGCTCCCATCGGTCTTTTTATGGTCTGGCTTTCTAATCCGTTGACCATGCCCTTTATGTATTACATTGAGTACCTCACGGGCAATATGCTGCTCATGCGAAGCAGCTCTTTAGATGTCGAGATGTCTTTGGAGTGGTTCCAACAGAACATGGGAAACATTGTCGTTCCACTCTATGTCGGTACCTTTTTCTACGCCGTGCTGCTCTCTACTTTTCTCTATTTTCTCATCAATTATCTTTGGGTAAAGTCTGTGCATAATGAAAAAAAAGAGAAACGATCCCGAAAGAAAAAACACTAAATGTGTTTTGCTTTACTCACAATAATCTGCCAAAACACCCGCTTTTAACGACGCATAGCTCTCGTCTCCAAGCAGGCGTTTGACAATATGCAGACCAAAACAGATAGCCGTTCCGGGACCTCGTGACGTCATTATATGCGCATCATAAACAACTTGTTGGGTAGCACCCAAATAGTTTTTACCGGGTATTTTCTCCTCGACTGAAGGGTAACAGGTAAAATTCTCCCGCAACACTCCGGCAGCATCAAGAGCATACGGTGCCGCACAAATAGCACTAATATACTTCTTTTTAGCATCCATCTCTTTTAAAAGATGCTGTACCGTCTCATTGACGGCTAAGATATCCGTACCGCCCCAGCCTCCCGGCAGCACGATCATATCAATATCATCACTGTGAATGCCTTCCAGCGGTCGGTCACATACAATGCTAATACCGTTTGCTCCGCGTACGACGGCTTCAGATTCAACATGGGCGACTATTACCGTAATACCCGAACGTCTTACAATATCAATAATACTTACTGCTTCGATCTCTTCAAATCCTGTTGCTATGGGGACGACTATGGTTGGCATGACTACTCCTTTAAATTTACTGACCCGAACGAACACGTTCCAAGAGCCTCTTGAACGGTTTGCTGCGTTTTGATATTGTAACTCGTTTTCCGTTTGCATCACATTTATAATATCCCCGTGTATTGAAACACTCCAAAACTTTCAGGTCGGTTCGTGCATTTACATGTAAAATTCTAAAGCTAATATTATCTAATACCAAAGGCGGTTTTTCAGGATCTTTATCGTACAGTAAAACCATATGATACGTACCGCTATAGCGCTCTATAACCGGTGCAAAGAAAAGCTTCTCTTTAGCAAACCCCAATGCAATCAGCATAAAATATTTTAATATAACATAATCTTCGCAATCGCCGTAACCGATACTCAAAAATTCTTTGGGGGTTTTCCAATACTCTTCTTGATGATCAATAACCGCATCATATTGCGGCAGAAAAGTATTGACATAAGCATTGACAAGCAGCAGTTGTCGATTTGGATTTTCATGTTGAAATTCTTGGAGTTTTTGATGAAATTCATCAATGCGGTGAATCGCAATGGCGCTATATTGTTGCTCAATAGCAATACGCTCCTTGTGAGAAAACTCAAAAGGGCTCTGAGCCCATGCAAGAAGCGGAAAAAGCCCAATAATTAAAAGCTTTTTACAATACATGTAACAGTGCTTTTATTTTACTTTTTCAAGATACTCCGCATCCACCGTATTGACTTTAATACAATCGCCTTCTAAAATATGGTAAGGTACTTGAATCGTCACACCCGTCTCTATAACTGCCGGTTTTTTGGAACCGCTGGCGGTATCTCCCTTGTCTTTTGGACCGGTTTGAGTCACCACAAACTCCATACTTGCCGGAACCTCTACGGAAATAGCATTTCCTTTGTAAAAAATCATGTCGACATTGGTACCGTCTTTAAGCCACTTCATTGCCTCTTCACACTGATCGTACACCAATCCCAATTGATCATATGTCTCATTGTCCATGAACTGTAACATTTCACCGTCATCATAAAGATACTGCATGGTCTTGTACTCAAGAACCGGAACCTCAAACTTATCACCGGCATGAATGGTTTTTTCTATCACTTTTCCATTTAAAAAACTTTTTACTTTGGTACGGACAAATGCCGCGCCTTTCCCCGGTTTTACATGCTGAAATTCAACCACTTTGTACGGCACTCCCGAAATTTCCATTCGAACGCCTTTTTTTATATCACTCATTCCGACACTTGCCATCTCTAACATACCTTTTCAATAGTTTCAGTGCTGCCATTTTAACCAAATCCGACGCTTTTTTAAAGAGTATTAGCATATTGAAAGATTTTCATTACAAAATTTAATAATAATTATATAAGTAACTTTTTTGTATAATCCACGTATTATTTTGTTTTTTTTGAAAGGAGTCGTAATGCCCATATTTTTTATAACCATTCTATCTCTTTTTATGACAATCTCTTCGGCTGAAAATACCCTGCCTTATGAAAATCTCACGGTAGAAGATGCCAAAAAAATTGTTATGAACAACAATCTTGAAATTACTATTGCCCAGTTTAATGTCGATGTCGCCACATTGGGTCGAAAGGTTGCTCAAGGCTACAACTACGGAACGCTTGATGCCACACTGATGGGGCTGCGTTCCAATGATGCCGGCAATGTCTTTGGGTTTAAGCTCCAAAGCCGGGAAGCCAGCTTTAAAGATTTCGGATTCAGTGACTTTTTAGGCGGCGTCTCTCAGGCAATTTCAGCATCGGGAGGCAATTTTGAAACATTCGGTTCCCTCATGCAAAACCCCGACATGAGCAAACAGCTGCTTCAAACACAGCCAAACGACCTCAACTACCCTGATGAGCGCAACCATTTTGATGTTACGCTCAAATATATGATTCCTCTTTATACCGGAAGAAAACTAAGCCGTTACAAAGAGATTGCCGCTCAAATGGTTCATATGAATCAATATGACAAACAGAAAGTCATTGCTGAAAAACTGTACGAACTTGAAAAAGTCTATTACGATATTTCGCTTCTTGATGCGTTTGAAAAAGATCTCAACACCATTAAAGAGAACATGGAACAGCTCCACTTTGCCACATTGGAGATGCAAAAAGAGGGCTATGCCAAACGTACCGACCTGCTAGAGGTAGAATCCAAACTCTCCAATGTTCAGCGTATGATCTTTCAGACCCGCGCCAATCGGGAACTCTCCTACCAGTTCCTAAGTTTTTTGCTCAACAGCAAGGTCAACTCCATTCAAGTCCTACCCCTCGATGCATTTAACTGTAACTTAAGCGTTGAGGACGTGCTCTCACACAACAAAGATATCCAAAAAGCCGAACTCGGCCTGCAAATTCAAAATAAAATGATTGACGTGAAACGCGCCGCCAACCTTCCTGAAGTCGGTGCGTTTGCGGAGTACGGAAGCAGCGACAACCGACTCCTGAACGATTTTGCCAAACATGACCGCTATACCGTCGGTTTTCAGGCCAAACTCAATATCTTCAACGGTGGTGTTGATGCCGCTACCATTGAGCAAGAGCGTATTAAACAGCTCAAAGTCAAACAGCAGATTTCATTGGCAAAAAAAGGGATTGCGCTACAATATGAGAAAATAAAAACCGAAATCAAAAATTACGATTTTCAAATAGAGAGTCTCAAAAAAGAGCTTGAACTGACACAAGAGATTTTCAAGAACTACCAAGAGCGTTATAAAGAAGGACTTGCTTCTATTAACGATGTCGTCATTAAACAGTCACTGCAGCTGGAGAAAATGCTTAAGCTGCTCCAACTGCAAAACGAACGCACCGACAAAGTGCTTCAGGTAAAAAAACTAGCCTATTAAGGAGAAGAGATGAAACAATTATTATTACTGTGTGTACTGATCTATGCTACCGTCTATGCAGCACCGTTTGAGATTGCCGGCAGTGTGGTCTCAGACAATAAAAAGATGCTTACCAGCCGTTATATGGGCTTTATTAAAAGCGTCCATGTTGCCGAAGGTGATCGCGTCAAAAAAGGAGAGCTGCTCTATGAGATTGACTCCAAAGAGATTGACAGTGCCAAAGCACAGGTAGAGCTAGGTATTCAGCAGGCTATTCTTGCACTGAACATGCACCAAAGCCAACATACCAATGTCGTTTTAAATCTCGAACGTAATCGCCGGCTTTTTGAAAAACACATTGTCTCGAAGTATGATTTGGAAAATCTGATTCTTGCGGAAAAAAACCTTCGCGATATGGTAAAAGTTGCTAAAAAACAGGTCGAACAGGCCAAAGCGCGTCTCAAAGAAGTTCTTAACCAATATAACTATTTACGCGTCAAAGCACCCAATGACGGTGTTATTGTTCAAAAAAATATTAACGAAGGCGAAATGGCAATTCCCGGAATGCCGGCATTGGTGCTGACCGACTTGAGCAAACTCAAAATAGTTACCGAAGTTTCCGAAAAAAATCTTAAATATATTAAAATCGGTAAAGAGGTCGGTGTCTCAATTCCTTCGGTCAATATTCACAACCGCGGTACCATCAGCTCTATTATTCCGAGTTCCAATCCCATGACACATACCTTCAAGGTCAAAATCTCTTTTGACGATGAAGGCAACGTTGTCTATCCGGGACTTTACGCTAAAATAACCTTTGATTAGGAGTCGTCATGGCTAATGAAAATGATATTTCAAAAATACCCGTAAACGACTATGCGGGGCGTTTGGCAAAAACCTTTCTGTACAATCCGCTGACTCCCATTTTAGCTATATTTTTGCTGAGTATCGGCTACCTCTCTTTAGTCATTATGCCTCGTGAGGAGGATCCGCAAATTGCTATTAGCGGCGGTACCATTATTGTGCCGCTTCCCGGTGCCACACCTAAAGAGATCGACAATATCATTATTAAACCTCTAGAACGAAAGCTCCGAGAAATCGCAGGAATCGAACATATCTATGGTGTCGCCACCGACAATGTCGGTATTATCAACGTCATGTATAAAATCGGGGAGAATCGTGAAGATTCCAACCTGAAACTCTACGACAAAGTTATGCAGAACATGGAACTTTTGCCAAAAGGAGCCATGCAGCCCCTCATAAAGCCCTTCGATATTGACATTGATGTTCCTATCGTCTCCGTTGCCTTTTACCTGAAAGAGTCTTCCAAACTGACCAATGTAGACCTGTTTAAAAAAATACGCGATATACAGCAAGATTTTAACGAAGTCGATAACGTCTCCAAAACAACCCTTAAAGGAGAACACAAAGAGCAGTTTAATGTAAAGGTAGATCTGTTTAAACTCTCCGGTTATCACCTCTCTTTGGGGCAAATTATGAAAGCACTCCAATCGCTTGCCGTCAATGTTCCTGATGTTAAAAGCAATGTCAAAGACGGCGGCATTATGATATTTGGTGTCAAAAATGCCATTGAAAGCGTCAACGATGTCCAAAATGTTATTGTCGCATCGTATATGGGCTCACCGATCTACTTAAAAGATATTGCCACCGTAGAAAAATCATACGACATGCAAAACTATAAAAGTGCCCAAATTACCTACCGGGAAGATGACGGCAACTTTTCACCGACACGTGATCAAATTACTGTTAATGTATCCAAACTCAAAGGTACCAATGCCGTGAATGTTGCCGAAGGAATTCTAGAGAGCCTTCAAGAACACCAGGCAGATTTAGAAGCTGAAGGCATCGGCTATGTTGTCACACGTAACTATGGAGAGCGTGCCAATGAAGCGGTTAATGAGCTGGTAAGTCATCTTCTTATTACCATTGTCATTATTGCTATTGTACTGGTCGTGGCATTGGGATGGCGCGAATCTCTCATTGTCACCTTCACCGTACCGGCTATTTTGGCCATCACTCTTTTCATTGCATATCTTACCGGTCAAACCATTAACCGCATTACCCTGTTTGCGTTTTTACTCAGTTTGGGACTTTTGGTTGATGCCGCCATTATTGTCATTGAAAACATTCACCGCCACATGCATGAACATGATGCGCTAAACCATAATACCGATGAGATTATGATAACCGCAACCGATGAAATCGGGGCACCGACCAATATTGCCACCCTTGCCATTATTTTAACCATGGTGCCCATGGCATTTGTCGGCGGTATGATGGGTGAATTTATGAAACCAATTCCCTATAACGTTCCCGTAGCGCTTTTTGCTTCGTTGGTCATTGCCTATGTGTTTACTCCGTATTTGGCAAACAAAATGCTTAAAAAACCAAAAATGCACCATCATCACCACCATTTTCAAAAAGAGACCCCTCAGGAGAGCAATTCATGAAATGGCTTGAAAACTTTATCTTTAACATCAACGAAAGTGCGTTGAAACGCTATGTTGTTATTGCAATGACCCTGGCAGCACTTGTGTTGACTATTATGATGCTGCCCGCAGAGATGGTACTGGCACGAATGCTTCCGGGAAAAAGTACCAATACCTACTCTATCTATGTTGATACTCCGACAGGAAGCTCTATTGAAGAGACCAAAAAAGTAACCTCATGCGTTATTGACATATTAAAAGAGGAAAAAGAGGTCATCAATGCCGAAGTCTTCTTAGGGCAAGGCGCACCGCTTGACTATGCCGGACTGGTGAAAGGCTCCTCGTTAAAACAGGGAGAAAATGTTGCTGAAATCGTGGTCAACCTAACCGACAAACATACCCGCGACGAAGCCTCTTTTTCAATGGTCAAACGTCTGCGTCCACACATTCAATCCCGTTGCGAAAAAATTAAAAACGGCACCAATATTAAAATGATTGAACAGCCTGCCGGTCCGCCGACTCTAGCGTCTGTCGTACTTGAAGTTTACGGCAACAATGAACACTCCATTCGTCGTATGGCACAAGAGGTCGCTGCTGTTTTCAAAGAGACTCAGGGGCTGGTTGATATCGATATTATCGAAGATGAAATCTATGCGAAATTTGAGCTGATTGCCGACGCAGAAAAAATCAGCCGATCGGGTGTCTCACTGGAGCAGTTGAACAATATACTCTATCTCGCCTTTGAAGGTATGGAAATTGCCGTAAAGAATTCGCAAAATTCTCCCGATCAAATTCCCATTTTTTTAGTGCTTAGCGATACCAGCAAAGAGATTAACGCCTTTAGTAAAAAAGCTTTGGAGGCCAAAATTTCAGCCCTGAAACTCATGAATAAGAAAGGGATGATGGTACCGGTCAATGAGCTGGTCAATGTCGTTGAAACCAAAAGTTCTCCGTCAATCTTTTCCAAAAATCTACGTAAAATGCTCAACGTCATTGCCGAAACCGATATGGTCTCTCAGCTCTACCCGCTTCTTGATGCCCGCAATACGATGATTGAGAAATTCAGTGAGCAGTATGACGTCAAAAAAGTTGACGGCATGAGCACCTACATGTTCGATCTTTACCTGACCGATAAACAAAGCGGAGAACAATTTCTATTGCGTTGGGACGGTGAAATGAAAGTTTCTCTCGA
>JALSLA010000083.1 GCA_026988515.1 Helicobacteraceae bacterium
ACAATAAACAGATTGTTATTCATTATTTTTCTTTCGTAATACAGACTTTGGTAGAATGAAAAAATTATATCAAGTATGTAATGAAGCACCTATTAACAATACGTCACTTTGAAAAAAATACTATACTAATCTTATAGGATTACTTTACTTTTACATTTGCTTATGCTACAATCAACGCTGTATATTAAACATGGAGCTGTAATGATAAAAGCTATACTCTTTTTAGTATGTTTCATGCACAGCATGGCCAATGAGAGTGCAGGAGTACCGACAAAAGGGATGATCTACTACAAGTACCTCATCAAAGAGAAAGTCGGGATACGCGGCGATCTATTTTCAAAACAGTATACCACTAAAGAATGGATCACGTTGTTCGATAACAATGCTACGCTTTTTAAAAAGCAGTTTTCAGGTATTGACCCACAACTCGACACGCTGTTAAACAGTGCTAAATTTTTGGAAATAATGCCCCACTTAAAAGCTTTTGTCATCCATTATGCCAAAGATAAAACAGACAGTGCAACCTGTGAAGAAAAGGAGTAAAAATGACCCGAAGAGATCTATTGAAAGGCTTAACTGTTATAGCTGCCGGTTCAGCTTTGCCGTTACCACTGCAAGCAACACCGTCCATGAAGCAAGCAACACAGACCGACATATCCCGCAAGACCCGAGTTATTATCTGCGGCGGCGGTTTTGGCGGCTTGACAACAGCTCGCTATCTTAAAGCGAGCAACCCTGCCCTTGAGGTACTGCTTATTGAGCAAAACAGAACTTTTGTCTCATGTCCGTACAGCAATGTATGGCTTGGCGGTGTTGATAATGTGACACTTGAAGACTTGAGCTTTGATTATCTCAGTGCTTCGATTCGTTACGGCTATGAGATCATTCATGAAGTGATTACCGATATTGACAAAGATGCACAAACGGTTACTACCGACAATCAAACGTACCATTATGATTATCTTGTGCTCTCTCCGGGCATTGACTATGACTACAGCAAGTTGTTTCCCAATGCCGCTACGGCACGAGCTGTTTACACGCACTTTCCGCCTGCGATGAAGCCAGGGAGTGAACACCTTCGACTTAAAAAATCCGTAGAAAATTTCAAAGAAGGCATCTTTGTCATTACCGTGCCCTCAGGTACCTATCGCTGTCCCCCTGCTCCCTATGAGCGTGCGTGTATGATTGCCTACTACTTTAAGACGCACGGTATCAAAGGCAAGGTTCTTCTGCTGGATCCAAGAGAAAAACCTGCTACGAAAGCCAAAGGTTTTTTAGAGAGTTTTAACACACTCTATAAAGAGTATATCGAGTATATTCCCACTGCAGAAATCAAAGACATTGACGTAGCAAAAAAGATCTTACAGATTGAAACGTTTAATCATAAAACACTTAGCTACACGCCGCGAAGCATCTCCTTTGCTTACGCCAATATCATTCCGCCGATGAAACCGGCAAAACTCATTGATATTGCCGGACTGGAATGCAACGAGTCGGGATGGGTCAAACTGAAAGCACCGGGCTTTCAAACTGTTACCCATGACAAGATCTATGTTTTAGGTGATGCAGGAGGTCATCCTTTCCCCAAAAGCGGTCATATGGCAAACTCCTGCGGTCATGTTGTCGCCAAAGAGCTTGCTGCACGTACTTTAGGAAAACGTTTTGACATTGCGGCGCACCTTCCGGGAAATATCTGTTACTCTATGGTAAACGGCTCCCCCAAAGAGGGTATCTGGGTCTCTCACAGCATTAGCTTTAGCAAAAAAGAGGGGCTCAAAGCAACTTCAGAATCGATGGTTCAACGCAACAAACAGACCGGTAACGCCATTGCATCATGGTACCACGGTATTATGTCAGACATGCTATAATACTAAAACACCGCATGCCGTTTTATACGATATGCGGCACCTGCCAAGAGTGTAACCGTTTTTATTCAGTCATATATTATGAACTTTTTTGTATAATGCTCCAATTTTTAATTTTACAAGGACGACAGCCCTATGAGTTTTCTAAAAGAGTTTGACAACGAAGTATATGCCCTGTGTGAACAGGAGTTGCAACGCCAAAGTGACCATTTGGAGATGATTGCATCCGAAAACTTTACGCTTCCTGCCGTTATGGAAGCGATGGGTTCGGTATTTACCAATAAGTATGCCGAAGGCTACCCCAACAAACGTTACTATGGCGGATGTGAATATGCAGACGGTGTTGAACAGTTGGCGATCGATCGTGCTTGCAAACTTTTCTCTTGTAACTTTGCCAACGTACAGCCACATTCGGGAAGTCAGGCAAACGGCGCCGTTTATGCGGCGCTCCTTAAAGCGGGAGAGAAGATTCTAGGTATGGATTTGAGTCACGGCGGGCATCTGACTCACGGGTCAAAACCCAGCTTTTCGGGAAAAAACTACTCCAGTTTCACCTATGGTGTAGAGCTTGACGGACGTATTGACTATGACCGTGTTCTGGATATTGCCAAGATCGTACAACCTAAAATTATTGTCTGCGGCGCTTCGGCATATGCGCGTGAAATCGATTTTAAGAAATTTCGTGAAATTGCCGATGCCGTTGGCGCTATTTTGTTTGCCGATATTGCTCATATTGCCGGTTTAGTCTGTGCAGATGAACACCCCAGTCCGTTCCCGTATGCCGATGTCGTCACCACTACGACACACAAAACACTTGCCGGTCCTCGCGGCGGTATGATTATGACCAACGATGAAGAGATTGCCAAAAAAATCAATTCGGCTATTTTTCCGGGGTTACAGGGCGGTCCTTTGGTTCATGTAATCGCTGCAAAAGCGGTAGGCTTCAAGCACAACCTGTCTGATGAATGGAAACGCTACGCCAAGCAGGTTAAAGCCAATGCTCGTGTTCTTGCCGATGTACTGATTGCCCGCGGTTACGACGTAGTCAGCAACGGTACCGACAACCATCTGGTGCTGGTCTCGTTTTTAAACAAAACGTTTAGCGGTAAAGATGCAGATGCCGCTTTGGGGCGTGCCGGTATAACCATCAATAAAAATACGGTTCCGGGTGAGACGCGCAGTCCTTTTGTAACGTCGGGCATACGCGTAGGTTCACCCGCACTGACATCTCGAGGTATGAAAGAAAAAGAGTTTGAATTCATCGCCCATAAGATGGCAGATGTTTTAGACGATATTGACAACACTAAAGCTCAGGAAGCTATTAAGCAAGAGCTTAAAGAGCTGGCTTCGCGCTTTGTAATTTACACCCAACCAACCTATTAGTCGGAGCTATGTATGAGTTTAGATTTAAAATTGATTAAGATGCTAACCGACCACTACTGGTTAAAGCATGATACCGTTGTCGATAAAATCAGTTTTAAAGGTCGTACATTTTTTAATAAATACGAGCGCATCGATAAAATGCTTACCACTGCCATTCAAATGCAGCACCGACGAGGCGATATTATGGTGGCGCACTCATTGATTAACAAGCGCAATCAGGTTGAAAATATCGTCATAGACTACAACGGCAGAGATCCTGAACGTTTTTACCATCGCGCGCAGCTTCTGTTGCGTGAAGAGGGGTACTTAAACTTTACAGCCTACAAAACAAAAACCGAAGGGCATTTGCATGTCTATATCCATAAAGGACACACCACACTGCAAGAAGCCGTTCAACTCGGCAAAACCCTCTCAATGAAACTTGCGGCAAAACAGCCTAAACAGTGGCGTATGTACCCCAATGACGAACAACCTCCGGAGTATCAGATTTTAAATATTCCTTATGATGTTTATGCGAAAGAACGAGGTGCTTCATTTGCCAAACACATGTAATTCAACGTACTTATAAAGGTCACACCTATGGAAGAAAAAACCGAACTTAACGATATTATATTAAACCAAGGAGACGGCGGTAACGGCAGTAAAAAAATCCTTCTTGCCGTGGCATCATTGGCGATTATTCTCATTATTATTGTCGTCATAATGAACTCACTGCAGACCAACAGTATTGACAATCTCCCTAAGCCGGTTCTTCCGAAAGAGCCTGAGATTGTCACCAAAAAACTGATTGATGAAGATCCGCTTTTTCAGCCGATAGAAGTCGTCGAAGAGCGTTCAAGCGAAGAGAACATTCAGCAAATTGCCAAAAAACTCAAAGAGGAATCCGCTCAGAAAGACGAAGTAGTTCACGAAGCGCTTGTCGAAGAGGAGGCCGTTGTCATTGAAACGAGAACACCGCAACCAAAAATTGTTGCACCGGTAGCCGAAGTCAAACCGAAAAAAGTTATTCAGCAGGTTGCAGAGAAAAAACCCGTAGTCCAGAAAAAGACAGCGCCGACCAAACCTAAAGCCGGCTACACCAAACATGTAGTCCATGGAAAACACTACATTCAGGTCGGTTCGTTTGCGCAATATGCACCCAATAAAAAATTTCTACGTAAAATTACCGGTAACGGCTACAGCTATACCTACTATAAAGTTACTCTCAACGGTAAACCTCTCAATAAAGTCATTATTGGTCCGTTTAACTCTAAAGCCGAAGCACGAAAAGCACTCTCTACCATTCGTAAACGCATAGAAATAGGTGCGTTTATTGTAAAGGTATAATGTGATCCATGCACGTCACTTTATGCTCGATCAGTTTGCTCCGATTGCTGTTTACAGCAAACTTAAAGAGTACTTCAATGAAGAGATAACGTTTCTCTTTGAAAGTGCCGGAAGCTCAGAAGGAAATTACAGTTTTGTTATTGTCGGTGCCCGTGAGCGTCTTGTCTACAACAACAGCACCACATTCTATACCAATGCCCAAGGAGAGACGAAACAACACGACCTCTCTCCCTTTGCCTTTTTAAAAGAGTACTACAGCAACATCGATACCGCCTATTATCGACATCAGGTCAAAGCGCTTGGCGTAGGTTACGTTGACGGATTTATCGGGTTTATCGGCTACGATATGGTACGTGTTTTTGAACCGGTGCTTGAGTCTTTTATGAACTCTCTGGACGATACCATGAATACGCCCGACATGGATCTCATTCTACCCAAGCTGATTGTTGCCTACTCGCATAAAGATCATAACATTACGCTCATCGGTCACACCCACAGTATGAGAGCAGAGTTTGACAACATTGAAACATTGTTAAAATCACACTACAGTTACACACCGCTTCAGCCTTTGACAGGTGATGACGAGGGTCTGTTCTCATTCTCAAAAGAGAAGTTTTTTGAGATGGTTCGCCAATCGAAAGAGAAGATACGCAGCGGCGATGTCTTTCAAATTTTAATGACCAACCGTTTTACCCGACACGTTACCGTAGACCCGTTTAGTTTCTATCGCGTATTACGTACCAAAAACCCCTCGCCTTACATGTTTTTAATGGAGTATGAAGACTTTAGTATTGTCGGAAGCTCTCCGGAGGTCATGGTACGTTTAAGCGACGGCGAACTCCTTTTACGTCCCATTGCCGGAACGCGTCGACGCGGCAATACCAAACAACGTGATCAAGAGCTCGAAGAAGAGCTTTTAGCTGATCCTAAAGAGCTTGCGGAACACCTGATGCTTATTGATCTCGGGCGCAATGACGTCGGACGTGTTGCCAAGACAGGAACAGTCACTGTTAAGGACATGATGCATATTGAGCGTTACTCGCATGTAATGCACATTGTCAGTGATGTCGAAGCAACCTTAGCAGACAATAAAGATATGTTTGATCTTTTTGCAGCCACTTTTACCGCCGGTACAATGACCGGTGCGCCTAAAATACGTGCTATGGAGCTTATTGCCGAATTTGAGGGACTTAAACGCGGATTTTACAGCGGAGCTGTCGGTTACTTCGGTTTTGACGGCAATATGGACAGTGCCATTACCATTCGTACCGCACTCGTCATGCCCGATCGTGTTATTTTACAAGCCGGCGCAGGTATTGTCGCCGATTCGGTTGATGAAATGGAATATCTGGAAGTGCATAACAAGCTTGGCGCCCTCATGAGCTCACTTGATGACCTGAAGAGACCATGAAACTGTTTGCTATTTTCGGTGACCCCGTAGCACACTCCCGTTCACCGCTGATGCACAACAATGTCTTTAAAAATTTACATGCAAATGCCTGTTACACGCGAGTGCATCTTAAAGATGGTACGCATCTTAAAGAGACTTTTTTTGCACTAAAACTCCATGGTGCCAATGTCACTGTACCGCACAAAGAGGCCGCCTATGACGCATGTGATGAAGTGCGCGGTTTTGCAAAGAAAATCGGCGCTGTCAATACGCTTGTCAATGAGAATGGAAGACTTATCGGTTACAATACCGATGCCGATGGCTTTATGTATGCCATCAAACCTTTTCAGCCCATTCACAGCATCTTGGTTTTCGGTGCCGGCGGTACGGCAAAAGCGTTGGTTAACAAATTTTTAGATGACGACATTACGGTTCATGTTGTCAACCGATCTCAAAGACGACTCGACTACTTTCAACAACTTGGTGTTGCAACACACACTTGGGATCATATGCCTCAGCGTACATTTGATCTTATTCTCAATACAACATCTGCGGGACTTGACACTGACACGTACCCTGCCCCAATAGAATCTTTAGAGCCCTATATGACTACATGTCACTATTGTGCCGATGTGATTTACGGTAAGACGACACCCTTTTTGGCATTGGCACGACACCACGGTAAAATATTCAAAGACGGTGCCGACATGCTGCTGGGTCAAGGCGTGCTGGCAGCATCCTACTTTCTTGAGGGCAGTTTTAGCAATGAACAAATTGAAACAGAAATGAAGAAAAGTTTTTTATTGTAGCCATTGTGTAACTTCTTTCGTGTACACTTCTTATATATGATTTCAACAAAGGAGTTTCAAATGCGAAAAAAAGTCAACAACCATCGACGCCGACGCACTACTAAAATTATTAACAGTCACTAAAACCGCTACACTTTCACCCTGTCTTTTAATGCTCGCGAGAGTGAGAGCATATCGATATTTTCTAAACTTACCCCTGTCGGCACCCCTTGGGCAATACGACTGAAATTTACATGTAAATTGTCAAGTTTATCTTCTATGTATAAAATAACAGCATCATTGGCAATGGACGGTGTTAATGCAAAAATCACCTCTTCAATACCGCTTTGCACCATATTGTGAAGATGGGAAATATCAAGTTTCTCCAAAGTATCCAGCACAAAATAGCGCCCGTCAAAAAGCGCATGTTCCTCCATGGTCAAAATATCTTTGGCACTCTCAACAATACATAAAAGCTTCTGGTTACGTCCTTCGTCACAGCAGATAGCACACAACTCATCTTCACTCATGCCGCCACAGGAGATACATTTTTTGAGACTTCCTAAAGCATTCTCAATCGCATGTGCTATTTTGATAGCGGCAAAATTGTCTTGCATGACCATGTGGTATGCCAGACGTGTCGCCGATTTGGAACCAATAGTAGGCAGTGTCTCCAATGCCTCGACCAAACGGTTGAATTTTTCTAAAGAGTGCTTCATTCTTTTTGGCTACCTTCACGGTTGTAGGCGTACTCCTTAGGCAATGCAATCCACAGTGCCAGCGGTGCATTCAATGCACCGGCAATACGTTCGGCACGCTCTCCGTACCCCATAAACATATCGGCTCGTACCGCTCCGCGAATGGCACCTCCGGTATCTTGGGCAAACACAAAGCGGCTCACACGGTATGGCACAGAGTCGCTCTGAACAAACAACAACGCACCCAATGGAATATAGCGCCTGTCAATGGCAACGGAACGTTCCGGAGTTAGCACAAACCCCATGGCTCCCGTTGCAGGTTTGGATTTTTTAGTAAAAAAAACAGCACTTGGATTGGCATACAGTACGTTCTCCACATCATTGGGATGATCACGCAGGTACTGTTTAATGCTCTGTAGCGAGACCTCTTCTTTACGCAAAAGACCCCTGTTAATAAGCTCTTTTCCTATAGAGCGATACGGGTGGCCGTTCTGGTCGGCGTACCCGACAAAAATATCATTACCGCAATCAAGCTTTACACGCCCAGAGCCTTGTACCTCTAAGAAAAAACGGTCTACTTTACTATCGACATAACAAATGACGCTGGCGTTAAGATCATTACGGTTTATCGCTTCTCGAGAGAGGTAGGGAACAACTCGGTTACCGACAAGCCGACCGCGTACTCGTTTGTTTTTTAACTCGGGAAACAGTTCGGAAAGTTCGATGCGCAACAGATCGTCAGGGCGAGCATATAACGGATATTTAAAACGTTCACTCGGTGTTAGACTTCCATATAGCAGGGGCTCGTAGTAACCGGTTAAAATAGGTTTTTCCGCCGTAGGCTCAATACGATAAAGCAAAAAATGCTCTTTGAAAAATTCCGCGGCATTACTCACGTTTCCTTCAGCAGATTTACATGTAGATGCATAGAGCTTTTTTGTACGCGAACTGCGACAGTTTTGACGAAATAGATCCAGCAGTTCATTATAATTCTCTTCTGTATATCCGTGCAACTCTTCTGTGGCTGCAGGACTCATGAGAGTATTGGGATATTCAGGCAAGAGAGCAATGGGCTTTGGCGTACA
>JALSLA010000084.1 GCA_026988515.1 Helicobacteraceae bacterium
TTCCAAAACCGTTTCACTAAACCTCCAAAGAGTGGAAACATAAAAGTGAAATGGCTGGAAACATGTTTGTGAAACAGGTGGAAACATCAAAGTGAAACGGGTGGAAACATGGGAGTGAAATTTACAAAAAAGAGTTAGATATAGCAAAAACGGATATAGAGATATGTATTATTGAATCTCCGGCTTGCAATTGGGGATTTAGTGGGATGTGTGGCGATGAGATAAAGTTAAACTACAAGGTGAATGTATGAAACTCATCATGTACCAAATAGATGCTTTCGCACAAAAAATTTTTTAGGGTAATCCAGCAGCCGTTATATAGTGACCCCAAGAAAGAATGGATAGCAGATGAATTGATGCAAAAAATCGCAATGGAAAATAATCTCTCGGAGACGGTATTTTTTCTCAAAGAGCGAGAAAAATATCATGTAAGATGGTTTACACCCAAAGCAAAAGTTGGCCCATGTGGCTTAGTCTCTACTTTTGGAAGCGGTGAAAAATGGGAGGATTACCCAATAACTGTAATAATGAGTGTAAATGCGCCTAAAATAAGGTTAAATATCATGGTTATCTACTATAAACTCTGATCTATCTCATACAAAGACTGCAAACATACAAGATCTGAATGTAAAATAATGTCTTTTGCTATATAACTGCTTTCTGTAAAGTTTGCGACTGCTACAGTCAAGCCATTTATTCTTGCTGTTTTAAGAGCTGGTATCATATCTGTATCTTTAGAAAAAACCATTATTTTATCAGCATGTTTATTGTATGAAATCTCTGAAATATCTAAACCTATTAGCATATCTACTTGTTTTTGTACAATGTCTGGACGACCACCGCTAACTATACCTCTTACTTGCATTTTACCTGTTCGTAAAGCTATAAAATCTTCTTTAACAATTTCATCTAAAAATGTTGTGGCTCTGTTGTAAATTTTATTCTCTTCACCTTGAGAGTTTAGATAAGATTGATAGCTTTCCCTATCTGCTCTTTTTCTTAACTGAGACATTATATCTTCATCTTTGAGTGGCTTAGCAGTATAAAAAAATATTCTGTAAAGTCTTTCATCTTCTCCTAGAAAACTTTGAAATAACTTTGAAATGTGTGAAGCATTGTTGTAGTCAAATGTAGTGATTGTATTCTCTGATCTCTTTGACTGACTCTTTATTTTGTGAACTATTTTACGAAGATTATCCCAATCAACAAAAAAAGCAACTTTTACCATAATCGCAACCTTATTAACGAAAAAAAGGGTTAAATCAATGCCAAAGCCTACTAGTGGATTATCTCGTAGGACTAACATGGCACTAATTTAACCCTTCTTTGGATTAAAATATAGATTAATTATACTAAGTTTTTATATAAAAGTCAATATTTAAAAATGGTGGGCTTAGCAGGACTCGAACCTGCGACAACCCCGTTATGAGCGGGGGACTCTAACCAACTGAGTTATAAGCCCATTATTAAACAAGAAGAGGACACCCAAAGGGACACCTATTAAAATACAAAACAGTTTAAAGCCTTGTTTTAGGGCTAAAAAGAACTTTGCTCATATCCGTTATGAGCGGAGGGCTCTAACCAACTGAGCTAATGACCCGTATCTGTTTGAGGAGTGCAATTTTACGAAAAAATATCTTATAAACTACTGATTTAGACAAAACTCTTTTTACCGCGATCGTCATACATATGACGGAACCGAAAAGCAAGTAAATTTTGCATAATGGCAAACAGTACTATAAAATTGACAAAACTGCTGCCCCCATAACTAAACATGGGCAGCGGCACACCAACTACCGGTGCAAAACCGATGGTCATCGAGATATTAACTGTCATATAAATAAATATGAGAAAAGCAATACCTGATGCAAGTACTTTAATATAATAGTCCTGATTCCATACCGCCAGACTGAGCAGATGCAAAATGAGCAAGGCATAAATAACGATGAGTCCAAAAGCTCCGAGAAAGCCGAACCGTTCCGCGACATAGGCAAAAATAAAATCGCTGGAGGCAATAGGTAAAAACTTCATCTGCGTCTGCGTCGCTTCCTCTTTTTCTTTACCCGTAAAACCGCCCGAACCCACGGCTATAATAGACTGTTGCACATGATAAGAGGGTTTCTCCGCCACAAAATCGGTAATGCGTTTTTTCTGATAATCGTGCAGCTGTGTATAGAGCAGCGGCATAAAGACCACCAGTGTTCCAATCAGTACTGCCCAGACTTTCCAATAAACCCCTACAAAAAAGAGAATGCAAAATCCCAACAGCAGCAGCACCAGTGCCGTACCCAGATCGGGCTGCTTGGCAATAAGAAAAAACGGCAGTAAAATAAAAAACGAAATCTTGGCAAATGCTTTATAGTCATACCCCCGCAGCGGCGGCGGATTTTTGCTAATAAGATAGGCAAGCATTAAAATAAACGCCGGTTTCATCAGCTCGGAGGGCTGAATGGTAAAATCTATAAACGGAATTTCAATCCAGCGTTTTGCCCCCAAGCGGGCATGACCGAAAAATTCTACGGCAATTAAGAGCAGAATATTGAGCCAGTAAAAGATGGGGATCATCCAGCTAAAACGCCGAATGGGGAGTAGAAAAAAGAGCATAAACACAATCACGGCAACGGCTACATAGACCATGTGTTTTTGCGCCAATGACGGACTGATCTCGCCAATAAGCCATTGCGATATGACAACCAGCGGAATAATTAAAATAATGGAGATAAAATCAAAGTGTGCTAAAATACGCCGATCAAGTTTTCGCAAGATTTTTTCCGATTTTTTCAAATTGTAACACAGCAAAGGTAAAGTACCCATGAAGCAGCCCGAACACTTTAAAGTCGATGAAGTATCGCGGCTCGACACATTTTTAACCCAAAAACTCCGTGAACCCCGCAATCAGATTGCCCACCTTATTAAAAACGAAAATGTCACGATAGACGGTAAGACCGTCACCAAGCCCGGACTCAAACTCAAAATAGAGGCATCGGTTTGCGTCACATTTCCAAAACCCGAAATCACGCCGGCACAAACCATCGATTTTGACGTAGATATTTTATATGAAGATGCCGATATTCTTGTCATTAACAAACCCCCGAACCTTACGGTTCATCCGGCTGCCAGTGTGAAAGAGCCGACACTTGTTGATTGGCTCAAACATCACAATATCCGTCTCTCAAGCATTAGCGGTGAAGAGCGCCACGGTATTGTTCACCGACTCGACCGAGGTACCAGCGGAGTCATGGTCATTGCCAAAAGCAACGAAGCCCATGAGAACCTTTCTACACAATTGCAACACAAGAGCATGGGACGTTACTATCTTGCCGTCATCTCACCGCTGCTTAAAGAGGCGTTTACCTACATTGACCGGCCCATTGGACGCAGTGCCCACAATCGCCTCAAAATGGGCATTACCGAGCATGGGAAAAGCGCACAGACACTCTTTAAAAAACTCTACCCCAACCGTGATGAGACGCTTGAGCTTATTACATGTAAATTGTTTACCGGACGCACCCACCAGATTCGCGTGCATCTTGAATCGATAAGCCGTCATATTGAAGGCGATCATTTATATGCTCTTAAGAGCAAAAAAGATAAAATCAACCGAATTCTATTACATGCGTATCTGCTCTATCTTACCCACCCGATTTCCGGTGAGAGCATGAAGTTTTGCGCCCCTGTTGCTGAAGACATGCAGGCATTTATAGACAAAGAATTTAACAAGGATATTATTGATGAAATCATTACTCCCAATCATTTTGACCGCCATTTTAGCGGCTTTTCTCTTTAACGGCTGTTCCAAAACCCCTTCGGCTTCACAAAAACCGACATTAGACTCTTCCCTGCCTATTGTCAATATTAACGGCACGCTGGTCGATATGAATGCGATTGCGTTTGAATGGAAACCGCTGGAACATCCTCGAGCCGTCGGTGTTGCCATTTACCGAAACAATCCCCGAAGCAACGACAAAAAATTTCACCTCATCGAACGTATTCACAACAAAAACGTCACGCACTATGTCGATACCGACGTAGTACCCAATACAAAGTACCAATATATTTTTACCTCGTTCAACAAAGACGGCGCCGAATCACATGCCAGCAAAACCGTCAATGTCAGTACGCTGCCGCGCTTAAAGTCGGTCAGTTTTTTCAGCACTATCGGAAATATGCCGCGTAAAGCAAAGCTCATTTGGAGACCGCACACCAACCCTAAAGTCATTGCGTACGAAATTCAACGCCAGACTTTTGACGACCCCGAATGGGAAGTTATTGCCACGGTTAAAGGGCGTCTCAAAGCCGAGTATATTGACGAAGACCTCGATGATGATCAGGTTTACAAATACCGTATCCGTGCCATCACTTTTGACCATCTTAAATCTTTTCCAAGCGAAACGGTTCAAGTCACTACCAAACCGCTGCCTCCGACAGTAACCGGTGTCACGGCAACGACCGAAGCGGTCAGACAGATTACCGTCTCATGGAAACCCAGTACCGCCAAAGAGATTGACTACTACAATGTCTACCGTGCCGGCAGCAGTGACGGACGTTACCGACTCGTCAAAAAAACCCGTCAAACAAGCTATGTAGATCGTATTGACAAAGACGGGTCGGGTCGCTACTACCGCATTAGTGTTGTCGATCGTGACGGACTCGAAAGCGAAAAAAGCACCCCGCCTACTTACGGAAGTACCTTAGGAAAACCCAAAACGCCTAAAAACTTCAAAGCAGAGCTTATTAACGGTGCGGTCTATTTAAGCTGGAAACGCTCCGACAAGCGTACAAAAAGCTATACCTTAGTCAAAACATCACGAAGCGGTTGGCTCTCTAAAAGTACCAGTCATGTCGATAACATTACCAAAACCGAACTGACCGATACCAATATTGCACCCGATATTCTCTATGAATACAAAATTTTTGCCGTCGATGCCAATGGCGTCAAATCCAAACCTTCCGAACCTGTTGAGATCTCTTTTGAATCCAAATAAGTCGTAGTTTAATGCCCCATATTCATTTAAAAGAGCGTCAACCCGCTCACTTTCCCTGCGGCATCGGCAAGAGCCGCTTTGAGTTTATTGCAACGAATATAAAACATCCGCAAGAACAACTCATTGCCACCGAAGTGGAGCATAAAAGATTTTTTATTCTTCTTAAAAATGAGACAAAACGGCTCATAAAAAGCGATAAAATAACCCGACCCTCACCAACCTATCTGATTCACAGCGCGCTATTGGATTATGTCAGGCTTACGAATGCGGAGGTGCTGAGTTCCAATGTTCACACGGCAGAAAAGAACATCCACTTTCATGATGACCTCGCACTTAAACCCATCTCTTTTTTTGCACAAAATTTTCCAACCGACCGCACCGTACATATTGAAATTGGTTTTGGTTCAGGGCGGCATTTAGTCCATCAGGCACTGAAACATCCCGATATACTGTTTATCGGGATTGAGATTCACCGTCCCTCTATTGAGCAGGTACTCAAACAGATCAATATTCAACACATCGACAACCTCATGCTTTTAGATTATGATGCCCGACTTTTTATGGAGCTTGTCCCGTCCAATATTGTCGGTAAAATTTATGTACATTTTCCCGTACCATGGGATAAAAAACCCCATCGACGCGTTATCTCCAAAGCCTTTGTTGAAGAGGCTATTCGCATCCTTGAACCAGGCGGACGACTGGAGCTGCGTACCGACAGTGAAAATTATTACATGTATTCTTACGAAACATTGATGTCACTGCGGCAACTCTCACTGGAAATTCATAAAAACCGTTCCATTGACATAAGCAGTAAATATGAAGACCGTTGGCGGTTACTGGAAAAAAATATTTATGATCTGACACTTATCAATACAGAGCAAAGCCCTGAACGTCATGCGTTACTGCACTTTGAGTTTCCAAAAAACCTCTACGATCCAAAACGCTTAGAGGCATGCAACGGTACTACAGTGACTTTTACAGAGGGCTTTATTCATTTTGAGCGTCTCTATGCTATTGAGGGTGGCGGTATGCTGTTGCGCCTCTCTATGGGAAGTTTTGAACGTCCGGAGCATCTTTATTTAATATTTAGAGATGCTGAGACGATATACTTTCCGCAAGAACCTATTGCAACGCCGACAAACCACAGCGTGCATCAACGTCTTATTAAGGAACTTCATGGATAAGGTGATCTATGCCTACAATCTCTCTCTTGCCTATAACGACCGAGAGACCATCATTAACGACACCTCGTTTTCCGTCGAATCGGGAAGTTTTGTTTTTATTACCGGTGCAAGCGGCAGTGGCAAATCAACCCTCTTAAAGTCTTTTTACGGTGCCATTGCTCCCAAGCGCGGCGATCTCATTGTCGGCGGTGTCGAACTCCACAATATTGCACCGAAAAAACTCAATCTGCTGCGGCGCCATATCGGTATTGTCTTTCAAAACTACCGTTTGGTCAATGAGTGGACAATTGAAAAGAATGTTATGCTCCCGCTCATTATTTCGGGTTACTCCAAAGAGGTAAGTACCACACAGGTAGAAAAACTACTCCGACATGTCAAGCTCAGTCACCAGACAGGAAAATATCCTCAGGAGTTAAGCGGCGGCGAGCAACAGCGTGTCGCTATGGCGCGGGCACTCTCCCACAATCCCATTCTTATCCTCGCTGATGAGCCGACGGGAAATCTCGACGACTACTCTTCTCAGGTCATTTGGAATCTGCTCCAAGGCGCCAACCTTCAACTTAAAACGACGGTAGTGGTTGTAACGCACAACATTCCTAAAACGTTAAATCTTGAGTACAAACATTTTCATTTGGAAAACGGAGTTCTGAATGAAGTCCTTTAAAAACCACCTCTCATTAATTATGGCCATTGTCACCATCTTGTTTTCACTGCAAATATTTACGATTACCGAACGAGCGATTGATGCGTACGAAAGTAATTTAAAAGAGAACTACTCCATTGTGGTAGTATCCGAAAAAAAGATTGCTCCAAAAACATTTCAACAGATGCATCCTCTCATTAAGAAAAGTGAGCCTATTGCTGCCGATCATGTTCTTAAAACCATTAAGCTTCAGATGAAAGAGACGAACATTAAACTGTTAAAAACGGCGCTACCGAAGTTTTACCGGATTCATCTCTCTAAGTTCCCCTCACCCGACCAAATTGACGCCATTACCGATGCCATTAAACAACATGCCGGTGTGACCCGAGTCGAAAGTTTTGAGAACAGTCACAATACTACCTACAAACTGCTGCTTCTGTTCAAACAGGTCGTATTGGTGCTGGCAGTATTTATTTTTATTGTCACCTCACTGCTCATGCTAAAAGAGATGCGGATTTGGCAGTTTCAACATACCGAACGCATGAGTATTATGGCACTGTTCGGCGCTCCCGTCTGGTTGCGTTCTGCCGTACTCTTTCGGCTTGCCGTTATTGATGCTTTACTCGCAACGCTGATTACCGCTATTGTATTTATCGGTATTGTAAACTATGGCTGGATCGAATCGGAACTTGAAGTGATCGGTATTCACATTACCATTTTTGATCTTCTCAGCGACGGCGTTACCATGCTGATTTTAGCACTGGGTCTTTCCGTATTTTTAGCGACAATGATTGTTTTGGGGCATAAAGAAGAGGTATGATTCGCTTATTTTTACTCCTTTGTTTGATCACTCTGAACCTCTGCTTTGCCCGCAATATCGATGCAGAGATTCGAGATACTTCCAAACGACTCAAAACCTTCGACAAAGACCATAGCATTATGAATTCGAAAATGGCAAAAAATGCCAAAGCCATTCTCAAACAAAAAGCTGTTGTCTTAAAGCAGACCAAAGAACTTCAAGCATTAGAAAAAGAGCTTAACGAAAAAGAGAACACGTACAACGCACAAAAAAAAGAGCTTGACAGCTTAAAACGCTCTAGTACCAAGCTTAACAAAGAGCAGCAAAAAATTGAACAGGCTCTGGTCTTTGCTATTGCCCGAAATGCCTCTCTTATGGCAGTTCTTGACAAAAAAGATCCGGTCAATGAACTCTCGCTCATTACGCAGGAGACCCTTAAAGTACTGGGAAAACAGATTCATCATGAGATACAGGCGCTGAATTCAAACTATTATGAGACCACTCAGAAAATCAAGAAATTACAAGATCAGATACAAAAACTTCATAGTGCCATTGCCATGATAGATGCCAAGAAACAGACACTTTTAGTCCTAAAACGCTCTACCGACAAAAGTCTTGCTCTGCTTGAACGCAAACAACAAACGTACAAGACTGCTTTTAAAAAACTTCAAGATCGCCAACGCGCTCTGCGCAACACCTTGGCAAATCTTAATATTATTAAAGAGAAAGAGAAGGAACGCATTGCCCGAGAGAAGCGCGAACGCAAAGAAGCACAACGTTTGGCAAAACTCGAACGAGAACGCCAGAAGGCTTTAAAAGCAGGTAAAAAACTCCCTACGATTAAAAAACAAAGTAT
>JALSLA010000085.1 GCA_026988515.1 Helicobacteraceae bacterium
TAACAATACATACCTTTCGTTGCTTCATAATAACTCATCCGCCTCATAATCTTTAGTGGCACAGGTTCCGATTATCGCATCCCAACGCATCGGACTCATGCCGTTTCCGGGCCGTTTAACCGCTACATTCTTCTCACTTAACAGGTCCCCTTTTTTTATTGCGTGACGCGCTACAATCGACTTTCTGGCAATCGCCATGTTGGGCTGCTCACTTCTGCTGGGCACTTTGATGCCGTTGCCAAGAGCCAGCTCAATATTGCGTACGGCACGCACCATTGCTTTGAGTTCATCGGGCTCGAGCGATGCCTTATGGTCAGGACCTTCCATGCTTTTGTCGAGTGTAAAATGTTTCTCAATGACCGTAGCACCCAATGCCACTGCCGCAATATCAACCTCGATGCCCAGTGTATGATCACTGTAGCCGTATGCAATATCAAATGCTTTACCAATGGTTACCATGGCATTTAGGTTCACATCTTCCATGGGAGTCGGGTACATCGTATTGGCATGAAGAACGGTAATGTCGTTTTTACATGTACCCGCACCCATCAGGACATGCAGCGCCGATTCAATCTCACCCAACGTCGCCATACCCGTCGAAAGAATGACCTTTTTTTGTAAGGCTCCTATGGCTCTTAAATACGGCAGATTGGTAATGTCACCGCTGGGAATTTTAAAAATATTCAGTCCTAATGCATTCAAAAGCGCAATGCTCTCATGGTCAAACGGAGTGGAGAGAAACATAATCGCTCTCTTGTTGGCATACGCCATTAATTCACGGTGTGCCGTCGCATCGAGTTCAAGCTTTTGAATCATCTCAAACTGTGACTCCTGTGCATCGGTCGTCTCTTTTTGATAGTCGGCTTTTTGTGCCTGTTTCGAAACGAGGCTTTGTGCCTTAAAGGTTTGAAATTTCACGGCATCGGCGCCGGCGTCAACGGCAACATCGATGAGCTGTTTTGCCAGCGTAATGGAACCGTTATGATTTACGCCGGCTTCGGCAATAATAAAGACACTCATTTAACCACACTCCCTGCTTTAATAACACTGTGTTCTTTGATAGTTACAGACTCTTTACTCACAGCGCCACTGCCTATAAAACTGCCCTCTGCTACCCTGACATTGCCGTTAATAACGGCAGCGGTAGCAATGTGACAATGATCTTCAATCACACTTTCATGCTCAATTAACGCTTTGGTATTGATAATACAGTTGTGACCGACAACAGCGCCGGCATTGACCAGTGCATCATGCATCACAACCGTACCCGAACCGACGGTAGCATGGTCTGAGACATAAGCCCGCGGCGAGATAATTGTCGGCAGTATAAAGCCTGCTGCTTTGGTCAACTCAAACAGTTTTATGCGCAACGATGCTGATCGAATCTGTCCCACGGCAACAAGTGCATAGCGGTATAATTTTGAAAGTTTAGCCAGTTCACTGTCACTGCCGATAACCTCATACCCTAAAACATGCGTGCCCAACAGCTCAGATCGGTCTATTACGCCTGCTATTTGAAATCTTCCCTCTTGCTCAATAACATCAATCACCGATCTGCAGTGACCGCCGCCGCCTATCAACAGGATCTTTTTCATCATAACCTCACACTGCTGGGGATGTTAACCACCCGCTCTTCAAGCCATTGCGCGTTTTCTAAACGGCCGCACTGAGCCTCTTGGAACATCGTTAACGTATTCATGAGCCTCCATATGGGACGGGTCATAACACCTGCGGCATTGGTTGCTTCTAAAAAGCGGTCTCGCTGGGCTCTGTCGTCTAGTATCACGGCATTGAGCCAGTAGTTTGACTGACTTTGGGGAGGTTCTGAGACAAACGCGATCTCATGCGCTGCAAAAAAGTTTTGATAGGCTGCGGAGAGCTCGCGTTTCTTGTCTAAAAACATCTCTAATTGTTCCAACTGGGCAACCAGCAAGGCGGCATTCAGATTGGGCATGCGGTAGTTGTAGCCGATTTCGTCGTGTGCATACTCCCATTGATGCGGTACTTTAGCTGTTGTGGTGAGATGTTTGGCTTTTTTTGCCAGTGTGTCATCATCGGTGACAATACAGCCGCCGCCACCTGAAGTGATGATCTTATTACCGTTAAAACTAAACGTACCCAGTGTTCCAAAGGTACCGGTATGTTTGCCGTTACGGTAGCTTCCCAACGACTCGGCAGCATCTTCAACCACAGTAATGTGATAGGCATCACACAGCGCTTTAATCGCATCAATTCTGCAGGGGTGTCCAAAGGTATGCATGGGTACACAGGCTTTTATAATCTTTCCGGTAGTTCTGTTTTTACATGTAAAATTTTCTACCTCGCAGTGCGTCTGCAAAAAATGTTGCAGCGCTTCAGGAGACAAACCCATAGTGTCTCTGTCAACATCGACAAAAACCGGTGTGGCATTGCAGTAACTTATGGCATTGCACGTCGCTACAAACGTCAGCGGCTGGGTAATGACTTCATCACCGGCTTTCACGTCGGCCAGAAGCAGTGATATATGCAATGCCGATGTGCCGTTAACGGTGGCAATGGCATGTGCAGCACCGGTATAGGCGGCGATGTTCTCTTCAAAGGCAGTGACAAACGCGCCCACCGAAGAGACAAAGGTTGAGTCAATACATGCGTTGAGATACTTTTTTTCATTACCCACAAAACGCGGCTCATGCAGAGGAATGAATTCTGTTGTGTTAAACAGCGAGCGAATGAATTCAACAGTCGGCGTAAACATCACATCTTCCCGTCTAAATATTTTCCCGTCTCTTTATGACCGAAGTCGGGAATCATGGTGCAAAAGAGTCTGACAATCTCCTCTTTGCTCCATACTTTATCTGCTTTGAATTGTTGAATCGTTGTTTCAAAGGTATCTAAAAGCGTCGCATCAAAATCGGCATCGTTTTTAATGACACCGAGATTCTCAAAACGTTCCATATCCAATACTTCATTGTCGGTAAAAAACTCTTCAAAATCTTTTTCACCCGTGGTATCGCTTGAGCTAAACAGACAGGGCCACCTGCCCTCTTGCGGCAATGTTTTTGCCAAAGCTCGTGCCTCCTCCTCACTCCCACACACGTAAGGCTCATACCCCTTGTTATTGAGATATTTAACGGCAATATCGGCAAAAGAGATAAGGTGCAGACGTTCACTCAGTTTGGGAAAGAAGATATCGCGGTTTTCACCAAAAATGCAGCTCATCAGACAGAGTTCGCCGCTCTCTTGAGGCGTGACAAAATAACGTTTAATATCATGAGGCGCCACAATAGGCTGCTGTTTTTCAATACGTTGGTTAAATCCGTGCAACAAGGAGCCGTCAGAAAACGCAACGTTGGCAAAACGTGCGGTCGAGATGGTAATATCGCGTGAACGACGCATCAAAAACATCTCCATAATACGCTTGCTCGCGCCCATCATATTGACCGGATTGGCCGCTTTGTCCGTTGAAACACAAAAATACTTGCTAACGCTGCTCTCTATGGACTGGCGCACAGTTTTATCGGTATTAAAAATGTTAACATCAATCATCCGCATCAGAGTAAACGGGTCTTTTTCACTGCGGACATGCTTGAGTGCGGAGAGATTTAAAACATAGTCGTAATTACCGTCTGCTTCAATAAATGCATCATATTCTACGGAGCCGATATCTATAGCAAATGTTTTAAACTCTCCTTTAATATAACCGAACGAACTGCGAATATCACGTACGAGTTCAACCATGTTGTTCTCGGAGATGTCAACGACATGTAATTTTTTGGGATGGCGTTTAAAAATCTCTTTGACAACGGCTTGACCGATGGAACCGGCGCCGCCGACAACTAGAAACGAAGCGGAAGCAACACGTTTAGAGAGCTCTGCTTCATGAGCCTTCATATCATCTTGAAAAAGAGGAGTTTCTCTGCCGATCAGTCCTAATATAGAATCCATTGCGCCTCTCCTTATGAACTTATTTTACCATAATTCATACCATGAACCACAATATTTACAGATAGTGCGGCACCAACGACTTCAGGCGTCGGTAAATTTTTTCAAAGTCCGTAGAGTAGACCCGAGAGTGCCCGACAGAGGTAATGAAATTGGTATCTCCCTTCCAACGCGGTACCAGATGCAGGTGAATGTGCTCAGCTATTCCCGCTCCGGCAATCTGACCCAAATTCATACCCAGATTGACCCCGGGTGCGCCAAAACCCTCTTTAAGCATCCGTACGCCCCCTTGCGCCAATGCACTCATATGCAACCAAACACCGGCATCCAATGCTTCAAGCTTATCGGTATGAGTATGCGGAATAATCATAAAATGTCCTGGTGTATAGGGGTAACGGTTCATCACTACAAAACAGTGTTCATCCCGATGCAGTACATGAAGTGCTTCATCCTCCTGGGCATGCCTACTGATATGACAAAACACACACCCCTCAACCTCCTTGCCGCCGACATACTCACTACGCCACGGCGCATATAAAATCTCTTCCATCCTAACCCCCTATAAAAATGCAAATACCAGATCCGGAAACAGCAACACAATACCCAATGCCAACAGTTGCAAGACAATAAACGGCACAATACCTTTGTAAATTTCCATGGTCGTGACCAGATTGTCTGATGCTCCTTTTAGAAAAAAGAGTGCCAAACCAAACGGCGGCGTTAAAAACGATGCCTGAAGATTTAGAGCAATCAGTACCGCAAACCAGATAGGATCAATCCCAAAAGCATGCATTACCGGTACCAAAATAGGTACAATAATAAAAGAGATCTCAATGAAGTCAATAAAAAATCCCAAAATAAAAATACTCAGCATCGCCACACCGATAAAAATCCAGACATCACCGATATCGTGACTGAAAAACTCCACGACCGTGTCGGTACCGCCGAGTTCGTTAAAAACCAGCGAAAATGCGGTTGCTCCAAAGAGAATCATAAAAATCATACCGCTAAGTTTGACCGTCTCAAAAGCAGCATATTTGAGCATCTCCGGATTGAGTGAGCGGTTAGTGTGGCTTAGCACTATGGCTCCAAGCACTCCAAATGCAGCAGACTCCGTAGGTGAGGCAATTCCGGCAAAGATAGACCCCAGTACCGAAACCATCAACAGCAACGGCGGTACAATCGCCTGCAGTGTCTCGGTAAGCGTAACGGCTTCTTGGTCGTGCTGCACCGGTAAACTCTGCGGCTTGAACAGGCCAAAGAGAAAAATATAGAGTATGTAGAGCCCGACAAGTACCAACCCCGGTAGAATAGCTCCTTTAAAAAGATCTCCCACACTCACACTCATCACATCACCCAAAATAATCAAGATGATTGACGGCGGTATAATCTGACCCAAAGTGCCACTGGCCGCTACGGTACCCGATGCCAGACCTTTGTCGTATCCTGCACGAATCATCAGCGGCAAGGCAATAACGCTCATCATCACAACCGAAGCGCTGACTATACCCGTAGATGCCGCCAACATGGCTCCGACCAATACAACGCTAATGGCCAAACCCCCTTTAACAGAGCGAAAAAGTGCACTCATAGAGAGCAGCAGACGCTCTGCCATTTGTGATTTTTCCAAAATAAGCCCCATCGCAATAAAAAGCGGTACTGCCATCAGTGTCGTATTGCTCATAATGCCGTACATTCGAAACGGTAATACGTCAAATACCTCAAGCCCCAACGGAGTAAGCAGTGCAAAGAGTATGGAGACGGCACCAAAGACAAAAGCAACGGGGATACCGACCAAGAGTAAAAAAAGCGCGCTAAAAAACATTAACAATGCTGTCATGACGCTGCCTTAAAACGCTCTAAAGCGACCATTACCTCTTTTAGCGACTGCAGAATTACCAACACAAATGCAACGGGCATGAGTGATTTGACAATAAAACGGTACGGCAGGCCGCCGGGATTGGAAGAGCCTTCCATCTGCGAGAAGCTCAATGCAACAAACTCAAAACCGACATAGACAATCAGCAATGAGAGCGGCAATACAAACAAAAGCTGCGCTGCAAGATCCACAGCAGCGCGATGTCGTACGGAAAAACGCTCGTAAAAAATATCAACCCGAACATGGGCATTAAGCTTTAGCGTATAGGCTATACCGAACATAATCAGCAGATCAAACAGATGCCACTCCAGCTCCTGCAAGGCAATGGACCCTGAGCTAAACAGATAGCGTGCCGTAGCATCATAAGCGACCAAAAGTACCAAAAACACCAACGCTGTCGCCGCAATAACTCCTGAAGCGGTAATGGTACGATCAATCCACTTCATCTGAGACTCCTAAATAAAATTCGGTGCATCGTTGGCGAATAAAATAATATCACCCGAACGTGTCTCTTGTGCCAAAGTTGCCGTTAACTGCGCCTTGTCTTTTAAAATAACAGTTCGATTTACATGTAAATTTTTCTCAAACAGGGCACGGTTAAGTTCTGAGGTGACAATCACCGTATCAAATACCTCATTGACGGCATGAATAAGCTTGAGATTAAGTGCGTCGGTACTCTCAACAAGTCCCGGAGTCACCATTACCTTTCGTCCCGCATGAAGCGAGCAGAGGCGAATACCCTCAAGCATCCCGTCAATATTACCGTTATAGCCGTCATCAAGAATAATCTTACCGCCGGCTTCAATTTTC
The DNA here is from genome assembly GCA_026988515.1 of Helicobacteraceae bacterium. GTDB lineage: Bacteria > Campylobacterota > Campylobacteria > Campylobacterales > Sulfurimonadaceae > QNZR01. The sequence continues at coordinate 6,611 of JALSLA010000085.1, forward strand.
TCTAAACGGTGTTCAACGGGTCGCAATGCCGCTATTGCCTTGACAATCTCCTCACGATCCATTCCCAACGCATAGGCTACCACTGCGGCAGCGTTAATATTCATTGTCTGAAAAGCTCCCAAAATATCTGTATGGCAATGCAAACACGTGCCGTCAAGCTCAAGATCAAAATCGATCCCCTCCAAAGTCGCTGTAACATGGGTAATCTCACTACCGAAAAACGTCACTTTCTCATGCGGCTCATCCGTCACATCTTTATAGACAAAAGCCCGCTGTAAACGATCGGAATGAATAAGCTCCAGTTTGGTTCGGACAATGTTTTCCAGCGTTTTGAAATATTCCAGATGTTGCGGTCCGACTTTACCGACTACAACCGTATGCGGATGTAAAAACTGTGCAATCGTATAAATATCTCCTTGTTGACGGGCACCGGCTTCACAAATGTAGATCTGCGTATCTTGCGGTAACGATTCATTGACATCTTTAATAATACCGCCAATGGTGTTGACACTGCGCGGCGTTGCATACACTTTAAACTGTCGTGAAAGCATCTGCGTCATAAAGTTTTTCATACTGGTTTTACCGTAACTGCCCGTCACGGCAATAATATGTAACGCAGTCATCTGACCAAGTTTTTTCTCTGCTTGCTTTTTATATGCCAAGAAGAGATAGTTCTCTATCAGCCAGCTGCCTGCAAATGCAAGCGACAACGGCATAACGACACCGTAAATCCCACATACGTCTTTGAGCGTACAAATGAAGTTTTGAAACAGTGTCAAGGTAATCAACAGTATTAAAAAACGCTTTACCCTCCAGGTCAATACCAGTTTTTTATCCAGCTTTTTATGCCACAAAACTATGGCGGGCAAGAGTGCGAAATAGAAAAAGATCCAAAAAAAGTGATAAAACGCATAGTAGGCAATAAGCGGAATCAGAAAATAACCCACGTGCCACAACGGCTTATGGTGTTTAAGCACCACCCGCTCTATTTTGTAGTCATACCACTGCAAATTGGTAATAAGGTACCACCCTAACGTGGTTACAAACAATACATTGGTAACAAAAGCACCCAGCTGCGCATAATCCATACTATGACTCCATCATCTGCAAACTTCGTGTCACTTCCGAATTTACATGTAAATTTTCATTAAGAAAAAAGTAGTGATCACCCTCAAATACAACCACCCGCGCTTTTGTCATGAGACGTTCAATCTCATACGCCGTATAGAGCGGTGTTGCCGTATCGTCTTTGGCAAAACAGAGCAACGCTTCACCCTGAAAAGCGGCAAACGACTCACGGAAGTCTTCATTGACCACGTTTTTAAACGTCTCATACATTACCGGCGACAGAGTCGTTGCATCCTCGGCAACAAAAAAAGAGCGCCACCGTGCCGCGCCTATAGGTTTGAGCGCTTTAAAAAGAGCAATCTTCATACGAACGCGTAAGGGTTTGGGCACCAAAATACCCGATGATGCCACCAATACCAGTAGTTTGGGTTGCAACAGTGTCGCTACTTTACC
>JALSLA010000086.1 GCA_026988515.1 Helicobacteraceae bacterium
TCATAATCTTCAAAATATTTTATTTCACCGGAGAAAAACCATGAACTTATCTTGGCTCCGGTCTCCAGCCATTTTTTGTTGCCGTAAATAGCAATTTTTTCAAATTCATTGCCATATTTTAGACCGAGTTTAAAATCATCCCATGCAGCTCGGAGCTCCCATCCTTCAAACTCACTTGCATCAAAAAGTACCTTGACGTCAGGTTCTTTAATACCTTCTAATGCAGCATCAATAATAGGAGTAATAAGCTCATAGTCCTCATGTGTTAATGTACCTACTGCTTTAAATGAGAGAAAAAACTCATTGTCTACTTCTTTCATACCAACAGTTAATCGATGCGGTGAATGGCTCATATCTTTTCCTTTCTTGTAACACAGTATATCATAATCATATAGAAATCAAAAAATAAAATATTGAGTAAGCAATAGTATTGCAGTTTACTTTCGTTAACTTTACAGCACCTCTGCTGAAGAATTGTTTACAAGTGCCGGTGACAAGCAGATATAAAAAGAGCTAATATTCTGTAATAGAGAATTCTAAAATAGCAATAGGTTTAGTGGGTGCCAATGCAATGAGCTTTGGATATACGTCATCTAAAATCTCCTCAAACTCCTGATAAGGCTCGTTAGTTTCCAGGCCACCGTAGATACTGACACCGACCCAGTCAATATAATCATCACCGGGGTAGTAACGTGCTATTGTATTCCATGCCGTTTCAGGATAACTGTAAGCATTTACATGAAAAAACCATGTAATATTACTCACTCCTACCTCTCTAAAGAGATCAATAATGTGTCGATAGGCACGTTGAAATATTTCGCCACCTGCTTCTTTACCGTTATAGATGCCATTCCAGGCAAACCATTCTCCGTTAACTTCGGTACCAAATTCTACCAATAACGGAGCGCGAAACGCTTTAGCATCCTGTGCCCAAGCTGTTAGTTCAGTATCAAATGTACCGTCAACAATATGTTGCAACGTAAAAGTTTTTTCTGCTACATACTCCTCAAATTGGCTACGCGGCATCATGCGTATAAAAGGGATTTTTCCCGAATCTTTGATATGTAATGCTTCTTCTTTTGGAAAGTGAATGCCATGTAGCCAGTTGTTGGAGAAGTATGCCCAAACAATTTTTTTGTCTGCCAGTGCTTCAAATTGTGATATGGCAGTCAGCGTCACATTCTCTTCTTCACCGCCAAAATCAGGAAATGCCGCATGATAGATGGCATCTGTTTCTATAAGCTTACTGTTGTGAAATTGTGCGACGGTAGTAAATATGGAGTTACTAACCCCTTTTTGATATGCCAGCGTTGCTGCATTGGAGCTGTCAAGTCGTAACAATGAGTAGGTACCGTCTTCATTTTCCCAGTTTTCATGCCACCAACTAATGGCTTTTATCTTGGGATAATTGCTGGAAGTGAGTGTTTCAAATGCTTTGCTAATCCATTGGGACTTAACGGTTTCAATGCTTTGATGGCTTGTATTAACCGTATTGCTGCCACAGGATGTCAGTAGCCAAAGTAGTGGCAGCAGAAAAAGAGTGACTTTCATATAAGTTTCTCTTTTAAATCGGAGATAATTTCATTTTGACGCTGATAGATGTATTTGCCAAGGTCTGACTCTTGTGATGGATTTAGTTCAAGCTGAAAATGGTACTTATAACCATCTTCAAAAGTAGAAACATGAATAAGCTCCGCTTCTATATGCAAAACGGTACCACAGAGTGTATCGGGCACTTTAACGGTGACACGTTCGTATAACTCCAGTTTCAGATCGCGCGGACAGACCATAGAGATACCTCCGAGTGAGATATCAAAAAGTACGGTAGAGTAGTTGTTAATAAGCACGGTTGTTTGAGACAAAGGTGCAACACGTACGGTTTGGCGTTTATGAATTCCGGAGGTTAAGGAGTCAAATTGTGAGAGTTCTAAAAGATCATGCCCTTTAATAACACGCGGTGTGACTTTGGCAAAAAGGTCATATCCAAAAGCCTCCTCACACAAGATATAGATGCCGCCTTGATACGTAGCGGCAATATCTTGAAGCGCATGCGCTTTGATAAGAACTTTATTGGCAGAAGTATGGACAATTTTAGCCGTAAATTCAATAGGAATACTGTGATAGGTGTTAAGTACTCGAATTTTTTGAGACTGTCTCCGTAATGTTTCTAAAAACGTAATGGCCACATCATCGGGAATGACATCATTTGTTTCCTGTGTCGAGGATGGGCTCAGCGTCATATGATGACACTCATCCAAGAAGGCCTCAATGGCTTTAATAATATTGTTGAGATGTTTCCAGTCGTTACTCGCACCAATCAGTGAATGGGTGTAGTCGCTTAAAAACTTAAAAAAAAGATCTGAAAGGAAGTAGTCTAAAGAGACCTCTTTTTTTTTATAACGATTGAGCCGTTCCAGTGACGGGGCAATATCAATGTTGTGGCGTAAAAAAAATTTATCATACAGAGCAGCTGCCGTTTTAAGTTTCGAAGATCGGTTAAAAGAAGGTTTCGTATAATGAACACTATGTTCTAAAAATGATTTAACAAACTGTTGCTTGTAGGTTTTTACCGAAAAGTTTTTATGTTCAATGAGTGCAAAAGTAGTACCGCTTTCAGGCGTATGCATCGTATCCTCAACCAATTGTATATTATTGTTAATTATAGGTAAAGAATACTTACAATAGCCTAAATAGCAGTGACTATCGTAATGCTACTACTAAAATTTGACCGCGTCGATTGATGTAGATGCGCTTGTATCTTTTAGCATATTTTTTTAAAGCTGCTCGCAAGTCATTCATATTTTTAATTTCGCTATTTTCAACTTGTATAATAATATCACCTTCTTGTATGCCTTGCATGGCTGCTTTTGAACCCTCTTTAATACGCACAATTAAAACACCTTCAACACCGCTTGGGATACTGTAACGATAACGAAGCGAGTCAGTGAGTGACAAAAGCTCCATACCGTTTAAGAGGTCTGAAGATTCGTGAACTGTCTGTGCCAAACTGGTGAGTGTAATTGTTGTATCCAAAAGATTTTTATCACGCTCATAGGTAATATCAATAGTGCTTCCAGGCTCTTTTAAACCGATGGTGTTTTTAAGGGAAGCAGCACTTTCAATATTTTTACTATCAACAGAAATAATTAAGTCACCCCGCTTTAACCCTGCTTTTTCTGCCGGTGTGTCAGGCTCAACCGCCACAATCATGGCACCTTTTTTATGTTTGTAGAGTGCTTTAAGGTCTTTGGTTAAATCGCCGATACTCACGCCCATATATCCGCGGTCAATTGAGCCTTTTTCAATGAGTTTTTTGGCAATGTTTTTCACCATGTCCACTTCAATAGCAAAGCCGATACCGTTGTTGCCGCCACTGCGTGAAATAATGGCAGAGTTAATACCGATAAGGACACCGCGACTGTCAACAAGCGCACCACCGGAATTTCCAGGGTTAATGGAAGCATCGGTTTGAATAAAATTTTCATATTCATTAATGCCCATGCTGTTTTTATGTTGTGCTGAAATAATACCTTGTGTTATAGTCTGCCCGACTCCAAAAGGGTTGCCAATAGCAAATACAACGTCACCGACCTTTAGGTTTTTTGAGCTGCCCATGGTGATGGGTTTCAGATCATCGGCATCAACTTTAATAACGGCAAGATCCGATTTGGCATCGGTACCGATAACTTCAGCTGTCAGCTCCTTGGCACTGCCGTTAATCGTAACAATAATCTCATCGGCATCTTTAACGACATGATAGTTAGTCACAATATAGCCGTCTTTTGAGATAATAACACCAGATCCCAGTGCCTGTAGCGGCGGAATATTCTGCTCTTGAAAACGTCGAGAAAACTGTTCACCGAAAAATTGTTCAAAAAACGGATTTATCTGTGTGAGTACACGTTTTTTTGAATTGTGTTTTGTCGCAACAAAGACAATAGAGTCTGTGGCATTCTTGATAGCATCATTAAAAGACAAAATGGTATTTCCATGACTCGGCATGGTACGTTTGGTAATACTGTCTGCTTCATTGAATTCTACTGAACCGGCATGAAGAGCAAATGCTAAAAGTGTTGAAAGCAATAATAATTTTTTCATAAAACAACCTTTATTGTTAAGATAAAAAAATTATAAAGTGAAGAAGTAAATAGTGTTCTAATGGTTATATAATGGACGATAAACGGTATTTTAACGGTTTTTGAAAAAACGGCCCATTGCCTTAAAAAATCCTTTCATGACACTATTGTTATCGATGATATCATCAATAAAGGTGTCATAAGTAACCCCTTTCTCCTCCAAGTAGCCACGAAGATATTTCTCTGAAGCTTCCATGCCGTTAACCTCTTCAATAGAGAGAAGTTTGTCATAAAACTCAGAGATGATTTTAACGGTTTTTGCCGAGGCTGCTTGACGGTATGCCAAGTAGCCGACAATTTTATTGTCAAAAGGGTGACGTTTTATATCAAATTTTGTCGTCACCCAGTAGTACTCACCGCTTTTACTCAAGTTCTTAACGACAGCGTGTATCTGTTGACCGTTTTTAAGACGCTCCCACATCAATTTAAAAATAACCTTTGGCATATCGGGATGACGAATAATATTATGGTTGGCTCCGATCAGCTCGGATGAGGAATAACCGGAAATTTCGGTAAAGTAATTGTTGGCATATTGAATAAAACCGCGGGTATCTGTGCGGCTCATAATATATTTATATTTGTTGAGTTTAATTTGTTTGTTAATAGGTTTGGGTTTAACTGTTGTATTCATTGAGCGTCCTGTTAAATAAATAATACGTAACGTGCAGTTATACAACAAGAATGTTGCACAAATATGTCATTTGTTGTTTTTAAAGGTTTACGGCTGCTCTTACGGCATTGAGGTAACTTTGCTCTTTTGCCGTATGAGTGTAGGCAATATCAAAGGCTGTGCCATGATCAACCGATGTGCGTATAATCGGCAGATTTAACGAAACGTTAATACTTTCATCGAAATAGAGTGCTTTGAGCGGAGCGAGTCCTTGATCGTGGTACATGGCAATGAAGTAGGTAAACTGCGCTCTGGTATGAGGTGTAAAAGCGACATCTGGTACCATAGGCCCGTGAAGCATTTCAGCCCCGTATTGGCGATTGACAAGGTTGATAGCTTCAGTAATAACGGTTTCTTCATTACCGAGAACGCCATGGTCACCGGCATGAGGATTGAGCCCCAATACGGCAATTTTCTTTGCATGTGTTGCCGCAATAAAGTTTGTAAAAAACCGTACCAAAGGTTCGAGTTTAATGGATGCGGCCACCTCTTTTAGAGGAATGTGCTCACTAAAGAGGGCAACATACATGTTGTCGCAGCCGAGCATCATAATGACATCATTTTTAAAATATTCACGCAACATATCGGTATGACCTTTGTAAGGTATGCCTGAGAGCATCCATGCCTCTTTGTGTATGGGAAGCGTGACAACGGCATCGACATCGTTTTTTTCTGCCGTTTGAACGGCTTTTAGAAATGAGAGATAGGAGTAAAGACCGCTCGATGCCGATACGATACCGGGGGTAATTGTAAATGAGCCGTTTACATGTAAAAGGGAGAAGTCTTTAGGAATTTCTACATGTAAATGTGAAGCGGCTTGTTGTAACAGGCTAGCATTAATGCAGTAAAGCGGCTCGCAAAGTTGTGTAATCTTCTGATGTGCTTTGAGTGCAATTTCAATGCCTACACCGTTTAGATCACCGATACTGACGGCTATTTTTTTAGCGCACACACAGCGCCTTCATATCCGAAACGGCTTGAGCCAGACCGCTAAAGACAGATCGGGCAATAATGCTCTGTCCGATATTGAGTTCCGTAATATCGCCAAGGGCGGCTATTGCTTTAACATTGTGATAGTTTAATCCATGTCCGGCAGCCACCTCAAGACCAAGATGACGTGCGTGTTCGGCAGTACGTTTAATATCGGCAAGAGCAGAAGAGAGCATCGTCTCCAAGGTGCTCCGCGGTAGGTCAAGCGCCTCTATACAGTGGTGCGAATAGGGGAGTGAACTGTGAAGCATGGCGTAAATATTAGCGTAATGTCCGGTGTGCAGTTCCACCATTTGAACATTGAGCTGTTTGGAGAGTTCTACAGCTTCGATATCGGGATCAATAAATAACGAGACGGGAATGTTGTTGGCATGTAATGTTTCAATACTAATGTCCAGAGCCAGTTTTTGTCTCCTTACATCAAGGCCTCCCTCGGTGGTCACCTCTTCGCGTTTTTCAGGAACCAGTGTGGCACGGTGAGGATTAAGGTCGCAAACAATGTCAATGATGCTCTCATCAATGGCACACTCCATGTTGACCGGAATCGGTGAATTTTGAATAATGTTTTGTGCATCGTCATCATGAATATGGCGGCGATCTTCACGCAGATGTATGGTGATTTGGTCTGCACCGTTTTGCGCACAGACAGCCAGTGCCATTAGCGGATCAGGGTCGTTGATTTTACGTGCTTCGCGCAGTACGGCAATATGGTCAATATTGACTCCGAGCGTCAGTTCAGCGGTGGCGTTTTGCATAAAAATCCTTTTTAAAATCGCAGTATGTGTCTGTTAAAATAGCCTGACGTGCTTCACGCATCAAGGTGAGGTAGTAGTGTAAATTGTGAAGCGATGCCAAACGAAAATAACTCAGCTCTTTAGAACGGTAGAGATGGTGCATATAGGCACGACTGTAGTGTTTGCATGTATGGCATGCACAGGCATGGTCAATGGGCGTATCATCATGTTTAAAGGCGGCACCTTTAATATTAATGCGTCCAAAAGAGGTAAAGAGCGTGCCGTTTCGAGCATTACGGGTCGGCATAACGCAGTCAAACATGTCAATACCACGATCAATGTTTTCTATGAGATCTTCGGGTGTTCCGACTCCCATAAGGTATCGTGGTTTGTTTTGGGGCATATACCGTACGGTATGTGCTACCGTATTGTACATCTCTTCGTTAAGTTCGCCTACACTTAAACCGCCGATGGCAAACCCGTCATATTCAAGTGCGCAAAGCTCTGTTGCCGATTGGGTACGGAATGTTTTGTCGGTGCCGCCTTGAATAATGGCAAAGATATTTTGATGGATACCGATGCCTTCTTGCTGTTTGGCTCTAAAGTAAGCAATGGACTCTTTTGCCCAGCGTGTTGTACGCTCAATAGAGGTGCGAATGCGTTCCTGTGTTGCCGGAAGAGCTACCAAGTCATCTAAAATCATCATAATATCTGAACCGAGATTGAGCTGAATATCAATGACTTTTTGGGGCGTAAAAAAGTGTTTGGAACCGTCAATATGGCTGCGAAACTCAATGCCTTGTTCAGTTGGCTTGGAAATATCGCTTAAACTAAATGCCTGAAAACCGCCACTATCGGTTAAAAAACTGTTAGGATAGGTGGTAAAGTCGTGCAAGCCACCTAAAGAGGCAACGGTTTTGTCTCCGGGACGCAGATATAGATGATAGGTATTGGCTAAGATAATGGAGGTCTTGAGGTCATCGGTCATCTCTTGCATATCCAATGCTTTGACTGACCCGAGCGTACCTACGGGCATAAATACCGGTGTTTCAATGGTGGAGTGTGCTGTTGTAATGGTGCAGGCACGCGCCTTGCCGCTGATTGCGTCAACATGAAATTCCATAAACTGCCTTGCTTTTTGAGTGTGCTATTTTAACACAAGTTGCGATGAGTCATGAAGTTGCAGAATATTTACATGTAATGTGATGATCAACGAAGAAACAAAAAAGATCACAACATCATTGGAACTCTTTAATCAAGTAATTGTAGCGTTTTCTCTAATCGATTCATGTTAATCAGCTTCCCTAAGCTTACTGCAGGCACCCATGTGCTAAAATCGCGCATTAAAATTCAACAGGTTGAGTCGTAACGAATGAAAAAAATACTTATTATTAGTGACGGTGCCGTCGGCACACGTTTTATTGAACGTGTCATCAATACGTACTCTAAAGATAATATTTACTATGTCGTTCAAATGCGGGCTAAACATTTTGATCATGTTGATCCCAGTAAATTTAAGTTTTTTGAGTTTGATCCCACCAGTCTCTCCAAGCTTGCCAATCTGTTAAAAATGGAGTTTGTTCAGGCAATTATGGCTATGGAAATTCCAAGTGACATTATGAATACACTTAAAAATATTCGTACCATCAAGCAGCAGTTGAATGTTGTAGTGCTTGATCAATGGGGACTGGAAATTGATGACAGCTACGTCTCTATTGTCAATGCCAATGACCTTTTGGCATCACATTTGTTAGACTTTTTACCTAATGTACCGGTAATTGCACAAAATGTCGGTCTGGGTGAGGGTGAGATAATGGAGGTACTTGTACCGTTTGGCAGCTCTTTTGTCTACCGTCATTTGGGTGCAATAGAACAGAAAAACTGGAAAGTAGCAGCAATTTATCGTGATCGAAAGTTGGTCTTTCCCAATGCAAAACGGATGATTCATCCCAACGATATTTTACTGCTTGTAGGAGATCCTTCAGTACTAAAATCGGTCTATCGGGCCATTAAACGGGAACTGGGGCAGTTTCCGGCCCCTTTTGGTTCGGCGCTCTATCTGTATTTAGATATGATTTATGATGACAATATATATTTAGATGATTTACTGCAACAAGCGCTCTATATTAAAGATCAATTTCAAAAAGAGCTTATTATTAAAATTACCAATCCGGGAAATTTGGATCAAATAGCAAAAATAAAATCACTGCGCAGTGATGACGTGACTGTAGATATTAGTTATTTGCAGGAGGGAAAAGAGGAGCTTTTCTCTGATATTAAAAAATATCATATTGGCTTGCTGCTGGTGACACAGGCACTTTTTAAAAATGTCGCTGTGCGGCGCATTCTTTATGAGAGTAGCATTCCCGTACTTAAACTCTCTCATAAACCGATCGGTGACATTAAAAGTTCGGTCATTATCTTAACCGAAAGTAAAGAGTTGGAAAAAGTTTCTACAACCATTTTTGATTTTTCTTCTCAATTAGGATTTAATATTGAGCTTATTAACAATATTAATGAACCTCAAGCAGAGCGTCAAGAGGTGATTGAACATTTTAAAAATCTTTCGTCTATCTTCTCTAAATCTATTAAAGTGCTCGATGTTGAAAGCAACCAAATTCGTACACTTGCAAAACGTCAAAACTTTTTACACTGTATGCCTTTTTCCGAAAAGATTGCATCCCGTAATATTTTCTCTTTTCTTTCAACAGACAGTGAAAAGCTTTACTATCGTCTCGATGCCTATCATCAGCTTTTTGTTCCCGTTCGTATCTAGTTTTTCGCTCTCATCGCTATTTTCACCGTTATTTAAGAGAATACAAAGTATTATAAACAGATAAAAATTATTGGATAGATATGACTGTTGATATTACGCTGAAAAAAGAGGTAGACAATTCGTATAAGATTGTAATTGATACATTACCGCAATTAACATTCAATCGAAAAGTTGCTATTGTTACCAACCCGAAAGTTGCCGGATTGCATCTGAAGTATTTGCTGGAGCATCTTCAGGCCAGTGAGCTTTATATTATTACTGTTCCCGACGGTGAAGCGTACAAAAACCAAACCAGTATTGATATCATTACCAATCGGCTTTTTGATCACCGTTTTAATCGTAACTCATTGCTTATTGCCTTTGGTGGCGGTGTTGTTGGCGATATGAGCGGGTTTGCGGCAAGTATTTACCAGCGCGGTATTGACTTTGTGCAAATTCCAACAACGTTGTTGTCGCAGGTAGATGCGAGTGTCGGTGGTAAAACAGGCATGAATAACCGTTACGGCAAGAATCTTATTGGGGCCTTTCATCAGCCTCAAGCAGTCTATATCGATCCCTATTTTTTAACAACGTTGCCGCCGCGTGAATTTAGTGCCGGAGTTGCTGAAATTGTGAAGATGGCAGTAACGTTCAATAAAGAGTTTTTCAAGTTTCTGGAAGAAGCAGACCTGAATCATCGGGAGACACTCTCAGAGGTGCTGGCACAGGCAGTACGAACAAAAGCATGGGTTGTCTCTCAAGATGAAAAAGAGCGGGGCATACGGGCTGCACTGAATTACGGACATACCTTTGCACATGTCATTGAAAAAGAGACGCGTTACAACACCTATCTTCATGGAGAGGCGGTAGGTATCGGTATGGTTATGGCAAACAAACTCTCTCTTGCGTTGGGTTGGATGCATGAAGAGGAGGTGGATCGTATTGCTGCACTTCTTGAAAAATATAATATTCCGACAACTTACGACATTGAAGATGTTGATGCCTTTTATGAAGCATTTTACCTCGATAAAAAAAGCAGTGACAGCGCTGTAACATTTATATTACCGCGTGGTATTGGAGATGTTACAATCAGTGATTCCGTAGATGAACGGACAGTCAAGCAAGTCCTTCAAGGGTTTGCAATATAATGAAACAACTTATAGGATTACTCTTATTGTGTGTAACGGTGCCGCACGTGATGGCATTGACCCCTTCTGATGTTAATGCAGGTACTGACACCAATACTACGGTATTGAAACTGCAAGCTCAGATGGAACAAAAGCATCAGCAAGAACTTCAAGAGCAACGCCGTAATGCGCAAAAAAAGAGTGCGTTAATTCGAGAATTGCGAAATAATATTGCTCTGAGTAACAAAGAGTTGGAACGTGATAGTATCTGGACAAAAAAGTACAGCTCCTATTTGACCTATATAGAAGTTAAAAAAGATCTGGTTCATCTGCAAGAAAAAATTGACAAGCTCACAAAAAGCGGTGAAAGCATTGAAGACAGTGATACTATTGACTCTCTTCTGGCTAAGAAAAAACTTTTAACGGATCAAATTGAGTTATTGAAAGGGCATGGGAAAACCCCGTTTGCATCGTTGCTCAAGCCTGAGGAGATTGATGAGTACCCCAAAATAGAAAATCCCATTGAGATTTTTACGGGACTCTCGTTTATTAAGCGTATGCATGAGATGTACGCTTCGTACGTCAACCGTGAAGATGAGATGCGCACTCTGATAATTCACCTGCGTAATAAAGTCAAAAACTATGAAAAACTTTCGCAGTTGGGTGCTTTAGAAAGCGAAGAACAACAGGCATATCGCGCTGCAACCAAACAGTTAAAAAAGTTTGAACGTATGCTAGAGACACTGGAACTTACCGATGAGTTGTATAAAAAGCGTATTGAAGCTATTGAAATAGAGATTAACAAAGATATTGAAACTCAGCTTGTTGAGTTGGCAAATATTGTTATTGTCATTGTGGTATTGCTTATTGTCTTTTTCCTTACCAAGTTGGTTGCCCGTAAATATTTGGTAGATAATGAGCGTTTTTATATGATCAATAAAGTGATCAATTTTATTAACTTTCTTTTAATTTTCTTTGTACTGCTGTTTGCCTATATTGATAATGCCGGTTATATTGTCACCGTACTCGGTTTCGCATCGGCAGGTATTGCCATTGCCATGAAAGACTGGTTTATGAGCATTTTAGGATGGCTCGTTATTGTACTGGGTGGCTCAATTCATACGGGCGATCGTGTTCGGGTCGATAAAGACGGCATGCTTTATGTGGGTGACGTACTCGACATTTCACTGCTGCGTATTACCATTTTAGAAGATATTACACTGACCACTTACAAACATAATCGACGTGCAGGACGTATTATTTTTATTCCGAACAATTATGTATTTACGTCCATGATTGCCAACTATTCGCATGCGTCACTTAAAACTGTTTGGGATGGAATTGACATTACCATTACGTTTGACTCTAACCACAAAAAAGCGCTGCATATTGCCAAAGAGATTACCCGTAAATACTCCAAGGGCTACACCGATATTACGCGTAAACAGCTTAATAAACTGCGCAATCAGTATAATCTTAAAAATACCAATGTTGAGCCGCGAATCTTCTCGTTTGTTGAGCCTAACGGTATTCAAATCAGTGCATGGTATTTAACCAATGCTTATGCGACGTTAACACTTCGCAGTACCATTTCAACCGAAATTTTAGATGCTTTTTTGGCTGAAAGCGATATTGAAATCGCCTATCCGACCCAAAAACTCTATTTGAGCAATAAAGATAAAGACCTGAATATGCAAGAGGTAGAGGCTTTATGAAAAAGGTCTTCTTTAAAACCTTTGGATGTCGAACCAACCTTTTTGATTCACAAGTGATGATGAGTCGTCTTGAGGGGTATGAGATAACCCAAAATGAAGCCGATGCCGATGTTGTTGTTGTTAACTCATGTACCGTAACCAATGGAGCTGACAGCAGTGTCCGCGGGTATGTCAACCAGCTGCACAACAACAGCGATGCTAAAATACTGCTGACCGGCTGCGGCGCACACACTAAAGGCGAATCACTGCTTAACGACCGTAAAGTCTTCGGTGTTTTCGGCCAAAGTGAGAAAGAGAAGATCAATACATTATTGGCGCAAGAGCAGCCGTTTTACGAACTTGGCGATCTTGATTTTGTTGACAGTAATATAGTCGATGATTTTGTCGGGAAGAGCCGTGCATTTATTAAGATCCAAGAAGGGTGTGATTTTCGTTGCAGCTATTGTATTATTCCCATGGTGCGCGGCAATGCCCGCAGTATGAATGAAAACAATATTGTGGCACAAATAGAAAATCTAGCGGCCAACGGTTTCGGTGAATTTGTCCTTACAGGTACCAATGTCGGCAGTTACGGCAAAGAGACAGGTAGCAGTATTGCTTCACTTATGAAAAAAATTGCACAAATTCGCGGGGTACGTCGTATTCGTCTGGGCTCTGTCGAACCGGTTCAGATTGATGATGAATTTAAAGAGATTTTGAGTGAGCCATGGCTGGAGAAACATCTGCACATTGCATTGCAGCATACGTCACAAGAGATGCTTCGCATAATGAATCGCCGTAATAAATTTGAGAGTGACAGCGTATTGTTTCATGAGCTTGCTGCAAAAGGCTTTGCATTAGGAACCGACTTTATTGTTGGACACCCGGGAGAGAGTGAGGCAATATGGCACGAAGCACTTGCCAATTTCAAAACGATGCCGTTGACGCATTTACATGTATTTACCTATTCCAAGCGTGACGGAACCCCGTCGGCTTCAATGAAAACATCGGTAGACGGCAGGAGAGCCAAAGCTCGTTTGCAAGAGTTGCAGGCCATTGTCAATGCCAACAACAGAAAATTTCGAGAAGCATATCAAGGTACACTTGAGGTGCTCATTGAACACTATAAAGAGGGACTTTTTTATGGATTGGATCAGCATTTTAACAAAGTTGCCGTCCGTTCTGAGCATGACATAGAGGGCAATTGGATTCAGGTTGAACGCTATCGGGTAGAGCAGGAGTATAATTATGCTGAGTTCTAAAAAAAATAAAATAGCGCTGGTTGTTTCAGCTAGCGTATTGCTATCGCTCTTTTTATATGCTTTTTTGCGAGATACTGCCGAGCTTATTCCGCTTCAAAAAGCACAAGAACTACTCAAAGAAAAAGTGGTTCACAAAGTGACGGCATCAGAGAATTATGTCTATTTGCAAACGGACACAGGACTCTACAAGCTGGCCACTTCTCAGGTAGATCCTAAAATGTTCGCCGGTATTGAAGTGAGTGTTGATACCAGCAGTAATATGGTACTCAATATTTTATATCTCTCACTTATTCTCATTACACTCTCCATTCTCTTTCGACAGTGGCAAAAAAGGAGTGAACGTGCTGTTGACAATGCGTCGAGTACCGGAACCCGAGCATATCTTCCCGAGAGTCAGACGCAAGAGATTGTTCCGGTTATGTCTGATGTCAGTTTTTCAGACATAGGAGGCATCAGTGATGTTAAAATTGAGCTTGAAGAGATCATCGATTTTTTAAAAAACCCGATAAAATATAAAAACTATGGTGTTTATCTGCCCAAAGGGGTACTGTTGGTAGGTCCTCCGGGGGTAGGAAAAACCATGATCGCCAAAGCTGTTGCCGCTGAAGCCAACGTGCCGTTTTATTATCAAAGTGGTGCGTCTTTTGTACAGATATATGTGGGCATGGGAGCCAAACGGGTGCACGATCTGTTCACAGAAGCCAAAAAAAATGCACCGTCGATTATTTTTATTGATGAGATCGATGCGGTAGGAAAGAAGCGTGAAGGCAGTCGCAATGATGAGCGCGAGGCCACATTAAACCAACTGCTTACCGAAATGGACGGTTTTGAGGATTCCAGCGGTGTTATTGTGCTTGCCGCTACGAATAAAATTGATGTTTTAGACAGCGCACTGCTGCGCTCGGGACGTTTTGATCGCCGTATCTTTGTTGACCTTCCGACGCCAAATGAGCGGGAATCCATTTTGCTCAAATATTTGAAAAATATTCCACACAATGTTGATGCTGCACATATTGCTAAAATGACCATGGGTTTTAACGGAGCATCATTAGCAGCACTGGTTAATGAAGCGGCATTGCTCTCCATGCGACAGCATGATTTACATGTTACTGACGAACATTTTAACAGTGTTAAAGACAAGGTACTTTTGGGGAAAAAACGTATTCCGGTCTTAACGCAAGAACAGAGGCAATACCGCGCGCGCTATCAAGCGGCAAAAAGCTTTGTGGCGACATGGTATGACATTGCCTTTGACAAGGTATTGCTAAGCAGTGCCGCTATTAAGCCTCCGGTAGATGCACCGATGTTACAACATGAAATGGTAGCTCACATTAAGATGCTGCTCGCAGGAATGGCAGCATGTAACATTCACTTTAATGAGCATGACAGCAGTGTTAAAGCAGATATTAGTGATGCTAAACGGCTGGTGTCGCAAATGATTCATGATTATGCGATGGGCGAGAACATTATGGGAAGTGATCATGACTGCAGCCGGTTGATTGAAACGCTTTATGCTGAAACGGTAGTGCTGTTACGAAAACATAAAACCTGCATTGAAAAAATCGAACGTGTTTTAATGCAGTATGAAAGTATTTCAAAAGCACTGTTAAAAGAGATTATCAATGAGGTATTATAGCGGTTTTTCACTGTGCAATGATCGAAAATTTTTTCAAAAATATTTGATTGAATCGGAGTATTGTGTCGGTGGTTTTAGTTACGGTGCCATTAAAGCATTTGAGTACGTGTTGCATACCGAGGAGCGTATTGACAGACTACAACTGTTCTCTCCCGCCTTTTTTCAAGACCGTGATGTTCAATTTAAACGGCTGCAACTTTTGGGGTTTCGTAACAATGCTGATGGCTATATCAGTCAATTTACTTCAAACTGTTGTGCTCCGTTTAAGTGTAAAAATATTACAATAAAAAAGGGTTCTTATGAGGAACTGCGGGAACTGCTGGAGTATGTCTGGGATCGTAATGCGCTTACAAGGCTGTGTGATCGCGGTACGATTCTTGAAGTTTACCTAGGAAGTGAAGATGCCATTATTGATGTCGCGGCAGTCAAGGCGTTTTTTCAGCCTTTTAGTACTGTCTATTACATTAACGGCGCCAGTCACTTACTGCAACGAGAGGAGGGGATGTGAAGGTATTAATCGTGATGGTTTTGCTTGTCGGATCACTGGTATATGCCAAAGACTATACCAAAGATGCCGAAGCAGTAGAGTTTATGCAGATGATGCATACAGAGCACAAATTTAAATTATCCTATCTAAAAAAGTTGTTTTCTACAGTCAAAAAGCAGGAGGTACCGCTTGCCTTAATTACGGGACGAACGCTGAAAAATCCTCCAAAAACAGTGAAAAATGACTACCCGCTGCATGGAGCATGGGATCGTTACGTGCATTATAAGGTGACGCCCAAACGTATTCGTCAAGGTCGCTCTTTCATTAAAAAATATCGGACAACTTTTAAACATGTTGAGAAGAAATATGGGGTACCGGCAGAGTACATTGCCGCTATTATCGGTATTGAAAGTGTCTATGGCGGTAATGTTGGAAAGCACCCCGTTTTCGATACGTTAACCACGTTGGCATTTGAGCCCAATCGGCGTAATGCTTTTTTTAAACGTGAATTGGAAAAATTTATTCTGCTCTCATACCGACAAAAATTCAACCCTAAAAACGTTATGGGGTCGTATACGGGTGCCATCGGATTGGGACAATTTATGCCAAGTAACTACGAAGCATACGGAATTGATTTTAACAAAGACGGTCGTATTAGCCTGCAACACCCTCAAGATGCTATTGCCAGTATTGCAAACTATTTGAAACAAAACGGTTGGCGAGACGGTGAAGAGGTGGCGACACGTGTAGCGTACGAGGGCAATCGCTTTACCACCTATAAGACAGGATACGATCGTACCTATCACCGTTCCGAGCTTATCGGTATTAAGCCGAAATACGGTAGATGGAACTACAATGACAAAGTGCGACTGATTAAGCTTGACAGAGCCAACTATGATGAGCTCTGGTACGCCGCTAAAAATTTTTACGTCATTACACGATACAATCACAGCGCGTATTATGCAATGTCGGTACATCAACTGGCAAAAAAAATAAAAAAAGGGTCTTAATTGCGTGAGATTAAAATTGGAGTCATTACGGCATCGGATCGTGCCAGTCAGGGGATATATGAAGATATTTCCGGTGTGGCCATACAAGATACCATGAAGGCCTACCTAAAAAGTGATTTTACAACTCTCTACCGTTGCATACCCGATGAACAAGAGCAGTTAGAGGCAGTAATGAGAGAGTTATGCGACAAGGAGCAGTGCTGTTTGGTGGTTACAACCGGAGGTACGGGTCCTGCACCGCGTGATGTGACACCCGAAGCAACAGAAAATGTCTGTGAAAAGATGCTGCCAGGTTTTGGAGAGTTGATGCGACAGGTAAGTTTGCAGTACGTTCCGACTGCTATTTTGTCACGTCAAAGTGCCGGAATTCGAGGCATGTCGCTTATTATAAATTTGCCGGGAAAACCAAAATCTATTCGTGAATGTCTGGATGCGGTTTTCCCTGCTGTTCCTTACTGTATTGACTTGATTGGCGGACCCTACCTGGAGTGTGATGAAGAGGTTATTGCCGTATTTCGTCCAAAGCAAAAATAGAAGAGTGCACAGCGTGCCTTTTAGATAAAGGTAATGGTAGAGCCGTTTGTATGAAAACCGAGCGCTTCTTTATCGTGACTGCAGCCTAAAGCGGCTGCAGCCAGTTGTGACGGTGTAGCGATTTGCAGGTCAATTTCACGACCGACGGCTTTTTCACATTTTTTAATGTTGGTATTGAGCATATTCATGGCATGATCGGAATCGACAATTAAAATATCAATATTACTGTCTACGGCGTCGAGGAGGATGGCCCCGCTTTTTTTATAGGCAATATCGGGAGCAATATTAACTATATCACTGCCGCATGCTTTTATTGAGCGCTCAAAAGATGAGAAGTTGCCACCTATGGCACGAATGAACGCCATAATCTTGTTGTGGGTAGCGTCATCACCCCTTGGGCCGGTGTAAAAAGCAATATTGAAATGTTCAAAAGGGTATTGCAGATCTTTTGAAATGGTTTCAAAAGAGATGTGTCTGTCAATAAAATCAAGCTCACTTTCAGTTTCTACAATCTCTTGCATAATATTATAGCGTTCAATCAATAAGAGAGTGGCCGGATGCAAAGACTCCTCCTCAGTGTCGAAAAACCGATCTTTAAGTGTGTTGAAAAGCTCTGTAAGCGGTTGCGGCATTTTGCTGTTGGCTAAGCGACGATCTTCGAGCATGGCTTTAATTACATCGATGGCTGGGGTGATATCTTCACTTGGGTAGCTGTTGTTTTCATATTCGTAAAGCCATAAACCGTTCTCTTTGTCGGCAACAATATCTAAAATGGCATCTTCATGGTCATTTGCTTCGCGTTGTAAGAGTCGCAGTGCCAATAGAAAAAAGGCATCTCCGTAGTAGTCCTGATTGTACTGCAGTGTCTCGGATGCATAATAGGTCCGGTAAAGTGTTCGGTAATACTTGAGATCGTCCGCATTGCAATAGGGTGCCAGAAGAGCATATTTGTCCATAAAATCATGGTCGTTAAAACGTAGATCTTTCGTTGCTCTGTACAGAGATGCCGGTTCAAACGTCAGTTGTGTTCCAAATGCGGCTACAAGTTCTTTGATTTTTAGGCGGGCATCGACCAGTTTGTTGTTAACGCATACCAAGGTTTTTTGCTTTGGGTATTCAAAAGAGGGGTTGCGATGTTGTATGATTTTAAGGATATCTTTAAGTGACTGCTTCTCCTCTGCAATACATGTATATTGTTTGTAATGGGGAAGGTAATCTGTTGAGGCATCAAAAAAGAAGAGTTCAATATGAAGTTTATGGTTCATACGCAGGTTCCCGGCTTAAGAATTTATAATAATAAAGATATATTATACAAAAAATGTTCATTTCTAAGTGAATATGAAAACGATTTTTTCGAACTCCAAAGGAGACCTCCATGTTGTTTCACATCGTAACATAAAGCAGACGGCAGCGCAAAATACATGTAAATTTAAAAACACTGTCAACGAGATTTAACGATCTAACGCGTGCTTATTACTTGCTTTAAGATAATGAAACATGGCAATTTCTCCAAAAAACGGACCGAAAATATTAAAGACCGGCACAAAATTGAACAGTGCAGTTACAAAACTGATGATCCAGATGGCAACGGTGTGTTCTTTGAGTTTATCAGGAGAAACTTTTTCAAACAGTACGGATGCGGCATCGTACTGAAAAGTGTCTTTAATGAGCCACATCCACAATACAATCAGTACGACAAAATTCAGTACGGGAATAAAGAGGACGGGAAAAGCAACAATCGAGATGACGGCAAAGAGCAGCGTGTCTTTGACGGTATATCCGATAGATCGAAAGGTATGATCTCTTAAATATTCATCTTCGGGAAAACAGCGTTCCTCAATAGAGGTCAGCAGTACCTTGCTAAAGAGACTCACAACAAAAACCATGCTGACGACAATGGCGCTGTAAATAAAATAAAAACCAAGCAGATAACCGATAGTGCTTTCAACGGTCTCAAAAGGAAGCCATGTTAAAAGTTGTAAAAACTCCCGATAGATATAATCACCTTTGAAAAACCAGACAATTGCCCAAAAAATCGCACTTCCTATGGCTGTAAGCACTGAAAAAGCGGTATATTTGTCTTGAGAGATATGACGCAGCATCAGGTTGCCAAAAAAAGCAAAAATGAGTGCAAATGTCAGTAAAACCAGTTGAAGCCATAAAAATGATGAAAGCATCCACGCACCGTTAGAACGTACCATGGAAAACGGTACCCACTCTAAAATATGCGCACCCAAAGAGACAATGCTGTTCCAAAAAACAAAGCCGATACCAATCCATATTGCCGTAACGACCAGACCGCTGATGAGCGCCAGCCTCATGGTGTGCCATGTTAAAATCTCTTTGATTGCAAAAATGAGTGCCTGTGCAATTTTTTTCATGTTGTCTCCTTTATGTCTGTTTTAAAACGACCCGTTTGGTAATGAGCCGCAATGCGATTTCAAGCAAAAATGCTATGACAAATCCGCCGGCAATAAAATAACCGACATGCGGAATATGTTTGTTGGTATACGAAAGCGCCAAAATGATGGCGATACCAATGGTTACAATGGCTAATATGACCAAGGTTTTTGATGCACCGCTCTGTTTAATTTTGGACAGATGACCAATATGTACCAATGCATGAATAAAAAGTATGGAAATTGATCCGATGGCGGCAATTTCGGTTAAATTAAAAAAGAGCACAAAGGCAATCAGAATGACGGTACTCACAATCAATCCTTCGCTGCTGTGCCAAACATTTCTCTCATACACTTTGGGAAGTTCTCCGTTCTTTGCCATGGTGTACGTGACGTTGGTGACGGCGTAAAGATTGGCATTAATAGAAGATGCCGTAGAGATCAGTGCGGCTATTGCCATGATGCTAAAGCCTATGTTGCCAAAAGCCGGTTTGGCAGCTTCTGCCAATGCATAGTCCTGTGCTTCAATAATTTGGGGCAGCGACAGGTTTCCAAAAACGGCAAACGTGACGGCAACATAAAGCAGTATGACAAAGCCAATGGCAATGACCATAGCTTTTAGCATAGTTTCTTGCGGATTGGACATATCTTCTGCCGTGTTGGTAATGACACGAAAGCCCTCATAGGCAAAAAAAGTAAGAGCGATCGAGGAAAAAATATTAATGATCGGCGGTGCATCACTGATGCTGAGCAGTTCGGGTTGTATGTAAAACGACACGACGATAGTAAATACTATGATAATGCTTAGCTTAATGATAACAATAATATTTTCACTTCGTGCAATAAGCGAACTTCCTGCCAGGTTAATGAGGGCAAAAAGTACTAAAACTCCTACAGCATAAATGTTGGCATACAGTGCTGTCTGCATACCGGTCATGGCTGCTAAATAGGTACCGAAGGTTTTGGCAACCATAGCAATAGCAACCATCGCAGAGAGATAAAACAGTACGGCGACCGAACCTGAAAAAATACCTTCTCCATAACATTGCACCAGATACTCTACAATACCGCCGCGACTGGGGTAGATATTAGCAAGTTTTGCCAGTGAATAACCGCTTAAAAGGGCAATGACTCCTCCCATTAAAAAAGAGATCCATACTAAGTTTCCTGCAATGGCACCGGCTTCTCCAAGAAGCACAAAAATACCGGCACCTACCATGGAACCAATACCTAAAAATACAGCGCTCCATAGACCGAATGCTTTTTGATTTGGCTTCATAGACTTACCTTGCTAACTAACATTGTAGTAAAATAATACATCAATAATAGTTTTACGGATGTTAGCTGCGTAACAGAATATTATTGGAGAATTGATTTATAATAAAACTGTTCAATGGTATGAGGTGGTTTTTACCGTGTGTTATACAGACAGAACCAATCAAAAGAAGCAAGGAGAACAGCGATGTTACGTGTTACATTAAATGAAGAAGAGTCTATAGCTCTGGTAGAGCCTCAAGGTGCATTGTGCAAAGAGGACTTTGTGCTTGCTGCTAAAGTGATTGATCCTTTTATTGAAAAGGGAGGACAATTGCAGGGTATTATTATTTATGTGCAGGATTTTCCGGGATGGGATTCGTTTAAAGCCCTGATTAAGCATTTTGAATTTATTAAAGAGCATCATAAAAAAGTCGGACATGTTGCTTTGGTAACGGATTCGTTTATTGGAGAGTTTGCCGAACACATCGGAAGGCATTTTGTACACGCCAAAGTAAAACACTTCGCTTTTAATGCATTAGAAGAGGCAAAGCAGTGGATTAAGAGCGACAGCAAGCACGTTTAATGGGGTGTGGGTGCATTAATATTGAGACAGGGAAAGGGTATGTTCTATAAAACAAGCATTAAAGCGGAAGTAGCAGCTATTTCACATGACAATCCTGATCTAGGAAAAAAAGTTATTGATGTGCTGCGAACAGTTTATGATGATGCAATCAAAAGAGCCAAAAAAACGGGCGAGTCCATTGAAAGTATTACGTATGAGATCCTGGAAGGTCTTGAAGAGGGGTTGATGTCTAAACATCAAGATATTGAACCCGTTCTGAAAGTGGCGGCAGATACGATGGTAGAACTCATTTATGATCATGCACAAGAGAATATTCGCAACAGCCAAATTAAAAAGGATTTGGCACAAGAACATTTTAAAGAG
>JALSLA010000087.1 GCA_026988515.1 Helicobacteraceae bacterium
AAAGAGGAGGTTTATTATCCGGTCACTCTTATTAACAACCTTTCTCATGAGTCTCTTTCTGAACTTATAGGATCGGTTCGCTCCGTAGTAAGCACTCAGATGCACAAGCTTAAAGAGGAGGAAATCATTATGAGTCAGCGAGGACATCTTGTTGTAAAAAATCTTGAAAAACTTATAAAAAAGAGTGATTTTTTTACTTGACAGTCTAGAAAGGAAAAAATATGAAAACCAATACCACAATAAGAGGCACACTTGCAGCAGCACTAGTGCTTGGTACGTTTGCATTACATGCCGAACCCGGAAATTTTGGGGTTAATGCGTGGAGTTCTATAGAACAAAAAAGAGTTCAGCATACAGATGCTTTTGGCGATACTTACTATACCTACTGCGCTGAAAAACCGGCAACATTTTTAGAGCGTGAAGTACATCAACACAAAAAAAATGCCATGGCAGCACCACAGAAGGTCGTTGATGCGTTTAACAAGACGCTTCGTACCATATCGTTGTTGCATGAGAGTGATACCAAGGCTGCCATAAAGGTATTGCAAAAAGCCAATACACAGTTGCAGACTGTTTTAAAACAACAACCCAAACTTCATCAGGTTCTTGTATCTCAAGAGATTACTGTTGCAGAGTATTTTGGAGATTCAGCACAAATTGAAAAATCTGTAACTTTAGCAGAAAAACTTCTAAAAGAACATAATACACAAAGTGCCCGGGCAGTGCTTATACGTTTACAAGATGCAATTAATACCTATTTGGATGAGGCAAAAAGGAGTTGAAGCGCGCTGTATGGTTAGGGTATATTAAAGACGACAGTAGCGAATACGAAGCACTTGAAGAAGAGATACAAACCATTCAAAAAACACTCAAAAACCATAAAAACAATCAAACGCTTATGAGCGTATCAAGAAAGGTTTTGAAGATCTTCTCAATAGGACACGGCATAAAATTATTCAAAGTAATGATGAAGCTAAAACGCTAGGCACAACGCCATAAGGAGTGTAACATGTGGCACAATCAATTGATAATCAATAATGAGTTGGCACAAAAATTTAAAAAGTATGCGCTCATAGCGGGAATTATGTTTTCTTTGTTGGGAATAGCCGCTCTGATGTATCCCTTTTTTATGGCATTGGCCAGTGCGGCTTTTGTAGCATGGTTCATGATCGTTGCCGGTTTGGTAGCAGGTTACTATACCTTTTTGAGTCACTCTACCGAGTGGATAGGGTGGCTTAAAGCATTTATTTTGGTAGGTACGGGTCTGTTTATGCTGTTTAATCCACTCGGCGGCATTCAGGTAGTAGGCCTGTTACTGGTCATTTATCTTCTTTTGGACGGTTTTGCCAACTTTACACTGGCAAGTTTGAATCGGTTATCGGCACAATGGTTGTGGATATTTAACGGTCTTATATCTGTTATACTGGCTGTTATCTTTTTGAGCACATGGGGCTCCGTTGTGGCAGAATCATGGCTGATAGGGATCTATGTCGGTATTAGCCTGCTTGTAGACGGCATTGTTCTGGTGGTAAGCAGCATCCGTATGAAACAAGAGTAAATATACATGTAAAAAGGGTGGCGATGCAAGAGGAGAAAAAAATAGGTGCTCTGGAAGCTTTTAGTATTGGCGTAGGCGGTATGGTTGGCGGTGGTATATTTGCCGTATTGGGATTAACAATTTCGCTTTCTCACGGCGGTGCGCCCGTAGCCTTTGCCATTGCCGGATTCATTGCGTTGGTAACGGTCTATTCATATGTTAATCTCTCTTTGCGTTATCCCAGTGAAGGGGGTACTATTCAATTTATTGTAGAGGGTTTTGGCAATGGCATGTTTGCCATTTTTCTCAATAATTTACTGCTGATCAGTTATGTTATTATGCTCTCACTGTATGCTTATGCATTTGGGAGTTACGGTGCAGCGCTTTTAGGAGCGGATAATGTGAAGTGGGTAGAAAATATATTGGCAGCGGGAGTTATTACTTTTTTTGCAGTTGTTAATTTAATGGGTTCTGCAACAACCGGTAAAACGGAAGATGTTATGGTGCTGATTAAATTGATCATTTTAGTACTTTTTGTCGGAGCCGGCTTTATGACCATAGATACATCAAGACTTGAGCCGGCGACATGGACATCAACAACATCTCTGTTGACCGGTGGACTCATCATATTTCTTGCCTATGAAGGCTTTGAACTTATTGCCAACACGGCAGAAGATATTAGAGAACCTGAAAAAAATTTACCACGTGCATATTACGGAGCTGTTGTATTTGTTATTATACTATATATGGCGGTTGCAGCCGTGGCGGTAGGTAATTTGACTTTAAGTGAAGCGGCAGAGGCGAAAGATTATGTTCTCGCTGTTGCGGCAGAACCTTTTTTTGGGCACGCCGGGTTTATGATTATTGCCGTTGCCGCACTTCTTTCAACCGCATCGGCAATTAATGCGACACTCTATGGAGGCAGTCGGGTAGGGTACCTTATTGCCAAACTCGGCAATCTGCCCAAGAGTTTTGAAAAACGCATTAAAAACGGCTATGAAGGGGTCATCATTATTGCACTGTTGAGTATTATTTTTGCCATTTCATTTGATTTGGAAAATATTTCTGTTGCCGGTAGTCTTGGCTTTTTGGTTATTTTTTCATTGGTCAATTTGGCACATGTCAGACTCTACAAAGAGACGGGTGGCAATCGGTTTATTGCAGGGTTTGGCTTTGTATTGTGTCTGGGTGCTACACTGGTTCTCATCGGCTACAATCTTATTCATAAGCCTGAAGCACTGATGAGCAGTTCGTTGGTTCTGGGTATGGTGGCTCTCTTTTCATATCTTTATTATAAGATTGAAAAACGCCATTCTATTTTAAATACTGATTAGTATAAGAGTTACATGTAAATTTACAAAGCGATTGAAATGCCTACAGGACAGTGGTCAGAACCTTCAATATTATCTAATATGAAAGCATCTTCAAGGTATTCGCACAGATCTTCAGAGATAAAAAAGTAATCTATTCTCCAGCCCACATTTTTAGCACGAGCGCCGGATCGGTAACTCCACCAACTGTAGCGTTGTGTCACATCACCGTGAACATAGCGGAAGGTGTCGACATAACCGTTTTCAATAAGCGTGTCAATCCATGCGCGTTCAACAGGTAAAAATCCTGAACTGGTTGCATTGGCCTTGGGGTGGGCCAGATCTATTTCAGTATGTGCCGTATTGATGTCTCCGCAAATAATAATGGATTTTCCCTCATCGCGCAAGCGGTTACAGTGCGCTAAAAAATCGTCATAAAATTGCAATTTATAGGCAAGTCGTTCGTCATCTTTTTGCCCGTTAGGAAAATAGACGCCCAGTAAGACGGTGTCGTCATAGTGTTGCTCAATAATACGCCCCTCACGGGTTGTGTCGATATGTTCACAGGTAGAGACGCTGTCGGGTTCTCTGTTGGAGTAGATGAGGGTTCCGGAATAGCCTTTTTTTTCGGCACTGTTAATGGATACATAAGGCAGTTCATGAGCAAAGAGGGCATCGGGAATTTGCTCGGGCAGGGCTTTGATCTCCTGCAGACATAAAATATCGGGCTGATGTTCATCGATCCATTGCAACGCATTTTTATTGGCAACGGCGCGAATACCGTTAACATTCCATGAGATAATGGTCATATAAGTTACCTAAAAAAGAGGGTTCCCCAAGAAGGGGGCGTGGTTAGACAAAAGTAACGTCGGAGACGTGATGTTTCAGACCCAGTTCATCTGCAGTACAACCCAGAGCAAGCCCCAGCATCTGTTGCATATGCAAGACCGGCATCTTGACATCACGACCGACAGCTTTCGAGGCATGATCGTACTGCGTGTCAAGTTTCAGATGACATAACGGACATGGTGTTACCATCCAGTCGGCATTTTGATCCAATGCCCCCATAAGCGCTTTTCCTGTCAGACGTGCAGCGGTATGCGGTGATTGCAGTTCGGCATGAAAACCGCAACATTTGTTTTTCTCTTCATAATCGACATTTTCACCGCCACAGGCAATAATAAGGTCATCAAGAGATGTCGGGTTATACGGATTGTCGCCTCCGGCAAGCTCAGAAGGGCGAATGTTGTGGCAGCCGTAAAATGGGGCGATGTTGAATTGGCTCAACGGCTTGACAACCATCTGTGAAATTCTCTCCAAACCAAAATCATCAATAATGGCATAGAGAAAGTGGGTAATTTCCGATTCTCCCTTATATTCCAATCCGACTTCAGCCAATTTTTCGTTAACCCGCGCTTTAAGCTCAGGGTTGGTATCGAGTCGGTGTTTGGTCATGGCAGTATTGAGTTGGCAGGTGTTGCAGATGGTTACCATGGTCAGACCTCGAGATTCAGCATAGCAGATATTTCGAGCATTTAATACGAGTGATAAAAAGTCATCATAATCCTGCAGGTGAGATGCCCCGCAACATGACGCTTCGGTAAGCTCAATTAACTCAATTCCCAGTTTTTCCGCAACCGCATACGTTGACATGAGTTGCTCGGGCGTACTCTCTTTTGCCGTACATCCCGTAAACAGTGCATATTTTAATTTTTCCACGTCAACACTCCTAAAATTTTACTGTCGAAGAGATTTTTACAAGCTTTTTAATCTCATCGAGTTTATCTGACTGCGGCATGTTCCACGGTAAAACAATCTTGCCTTTTTTATACATTTGCAAGGCGACCGGCATATGTTTTAATACGCCAAGTGTTCCTTCAGAGTAGCGTACCAGTTCACCCTCATCAAGCAAGCCGTGTTTTTTAATGGAGTGTGCAAAGCCGACGGCATGGCGTACGGCAACATTGTTAGGTGCACGTCCGTATTCAAACACCTGATTATGAAGCTTGGTGATTTTTTCAATCGGATTTACTTCTTTAGGGCAGACTTCAGCACACTCGAAACATTTCACACAGTCCCAGACACCGGCGCCCGGCTGGTTGACAGTGTCAAGGCGCTCCAGTGTGCCTTCATCACGCACATCGGCATTAAAACGATATGCAGCGGCAAAGGCGGCCGGACCAAAGAATTCATCATTCTCCTCAATAGCAGGACATGAATAGTGACACAAGCCGCACTGAATGCACAAGTCAGCCTCAAGAAGCGCTTCGGCTTGCTCCGGCGTGACTAAAGATTCTTCTTTAGGGTGCTCATCAATGTCACTGACAAGATAGGGTTTGACGGCATCATGTTTTTCCCAGAAGTCCGCTTTGTCGACAATCATATCTTTAACGGCACGCTTGGTACTGACAGGCTCTATGGTCAGTTCGGTTCCAAATGAGTCAATAATATCATTCATGCGCTCTTTGCAGGCAAGAACACCTTTGCCGTTTACCTTAACAGCGCAGGCACCGCAGATACCGTGACGGCAACTTCTGCGGTAACTGAAACTCCCGTCAAATTCCCATTTAATACGATTTAAAATATCAAGAACCACCTCTTCGGATGTGACTTCCATCTGATACTCTTTATATGCCGGAAGATAATCGGTTTCCGTGTTAAATCGGAACACTTTAAAAGTAATTGTTTGTGTTGTAATACTCGTCATTGAGTGCTCCTTTAATATGTTCGTTCTTTAAGTTCATGTTTGCCCAGTGTGACATCCATGTAGTCGAGTGTGATGTTGCCGTTTTCATCCATGTATGCCATTGTGTGCTTTAGAAAGTTCTCATCGTCTCGAGTGTCATAATCTTCACGAAAGTGCGCACCGCGACTCTCTTTTCGTGCCAAGGCGCTCTCAACAATAAAGAGTGAGAAGTCAAGCATGTGTCCAAGTTCAATGGCTTCTTGCAGGTCGGTATTGAAAATTTTTGATTTATCATCGATACGGCAGTTTTCATGAAAACGTCGGCGCAGTTCTTTCAGTATATTAACTTGTTCTGCTAACGTCTCTTCGGTTCTAAATACACCGGCATTATCGGTCATGCTCTGTTGCAGCTCGTCACGAAGTCCCGGTACCGTGTCGGTACCGTTGCGGTTGAGTGTTAGCGTGATTTCATCGATCATTGCTTTGGCATCGTCTTCCGTGGCCTTGCGCAAGGTAATACCTTCATTGAGATCTTGAATCATGCTTTGTCCAACATGACGACCGAAAAAGAGTGCTTCAAGAACCGAGTTCGCACCCAGGCGGTTAGCGCCGTGAACACTTGAACATGAACATTCGCCCGCGGCATAAAAGCCTTCTACAAATTCGGTGTTGTTTTTGCGAACATGGCCGTCTTTGTCCATGGGAATACCACCCATAGAGTAGTGCGCGGTAGCACTGATTAAGATCGGTTCCTTGACCATGTCCAGACCCAGAAACGTAATGGCAAGATCACGAAGTTCCGGAAGACGTTCCATAATGAGGTCTTTACCAAGATGAACCAGATCAATATAGACGGCATCCTTACGGGGACCGACGCCGCGTCCTTCACGAATTTCATTAATAATGGCACGACTCACAACATCGCGAGAGGCAAGCTCAAGTTTATTGGGAGCATACTTCTCCATAAAACGTTCACCTTTGGAGTTTAAGAGACGGCCGCCTTCTCCACGCGCTGCTTCAGAGATGAGCACACCGTTTCCGGAGAGTCCCGAGGGGTGAAACTGTACAAATTCCATATCTTCCAACGGCAGTCCGTGGCGGGCGACAATAGAGAGACCGTCACCGGTATTGGCATGGGCGTTGGAGTTGATTTTATAAGCACGTGCATAACCGCCGGTGGCAAACATGACGGCTTTAGCGTTGAAGATTGCATATTCCAAGTTACGAATGTTAAAAGCAACCACACCGCTGACTTTGCCCTCTTTGTAGATAATATCGGCAGCATACCATTCATCCCAAAAGGTCACCCCTTCACGGAGTGCCTGCTCATAAATAGTCTGTAAGAGCGTTAATCCGGTACGGTCTTTGGCATAGCAGGCGCGCGGCGATGATTGACCGCCAAAAGGGCGCTGTGCAATGGTTCCGTCTTCATTGCGACTAAATGCCGCACCCATGCGCTCTGCCCAGCGAATGGTTTCGGGCGCCTCTTTACACATGAGTTCAACGACATCCTGATCGGCTAAGTAATCCGCTCCTTTTACCGTATCAAATTCATGCAGTTCTATACTGTCTTCATCACTCAATGCCGCATTAATTCCGCCTTGCGCCGCACCGGAGTGACTGCGAAGCGGATGCAGTTTTGTAATGACGGCAACTTTTTTACCGGCTTTTTCAAGTTCACGAGCAGCTGCCGTACCGGCAAGTCCGGCACCGACAATGACTGCATCGTAAGTATAAATAGGAATACCCATATACCATCCTTAAATGTAATGCAATGATTGTAGCGAGTCAAAACTTTCAATAAGTTAAATACAAGCCTGGAGTGCAGCAAATGTATTTTTGTTACCTAACGTATCATGATACGACGGTGTGCTTGGAGTACAGCGCAGGTTCGTTTAAAAGCCTAAGACAATACTGTTGGTATTGGCATGTCGCTTGGGCGATGTTTTTAAAAAATGGGTACCGTATGTTATGGCAGATTCCAAGGTTTTGTCTTTGGGTTTGACAATAAAAACACCACTGACGGTAAGATGTTGCACATTGATTCTTTCAGTTTTAAAACGTGCCTCTTCAACAGTTTTTCGTAGCTGTTCACAAGTGTTATAGGCTGCATCCTGATTGTCGCTTGGCAAAACAAGAACAAACTCATCATACCCGATACGCGCAATATACTCATTGGTTTTTTCATAGAGAGAAAGAATAAAAGAGAGTTTTTTCAAAATAGCCTGAGAGGTCTCCTCGGAGATATGTGAACGTATCTCTTTATAGTTGTCAATACTAAAAACATAGACATACGTCGTGTAGTTGTAGGGAATTTTTTTTCTGTTGTAAATATGCAGAACCCCTTTAAGGCTGTGGAGTTGCGACAGCGGGTCACGGTAGCTCTCATCCCGTTTCTCTTCATCGACTTTATGAAGTACTTTTGACAAATACTCAAGCTCTTTGACCCGATAGTCGTAGTCGGGTGTTCGTCTGTTTATAGCATGAAGATCGCGTATGGATCTGCTCATTTTACCAAAGTAGCTGATGGCGATTAAAATAATATAGAAAACGGTAAAATAGATAATGTAACTGTTGAGAGCCTCTTTTTGAAACAGTATATTGTTTTGAACTTCAATAAAGTCGGTCAGTGCACTTGCAATAGCGGCACGTTCTGTTTTTAAAACCTCTTGATATGTTTTCGTATCTTGTCGTGTCGTGGCATGAGTCTGTACGGTTGCATGATAGTTCATGGTGTGTTGTTGAAGCGACTCCAGCCATCTCTTTTCATAGGCGGGATCTTGAATATAGCGTGCTGCAATATCTAAAGAAAGTTTGCGGTCGAGATCGTCAATATTAAACTGCAGTTTATTGCGTAAGGACTCAAGTTTAATGAGCGTTAATCCAAAATCATTCTCGTGGAGTTCCGTAAGGTTTTCAACGAGCTTTTGATGTGCATAGAGTGATTTGATGACGGAAGCGGTCTGATTTTGACTGGTATTGAAGAGTAATATGACAATTGATAGCAGGGTTACAATGAGAAGATGGACTCGCAACTGACGTAACAGTGACACAATAGATAATTTCACACTTTATTCCTTCCAAAATATATTCACAAATCACGAATATAGTGCTATTTTAGTGACATATCATTTAATTTCCACTTAATACGAGTGTTTAAGTTAACTTAATATATGCTATAACTCCTAAAATATGCTGTGAGGAGCTGCTATTAACGCGGAAGAGTATTTTATTAAAACCATGGCAAAATCATCTCGTGCTATTGGTGATGACGGTGCCTTAATCGGTACGTACGTTTACTCCAAAGATCTCTTTTTTGAGGGGGTACATTTTAGTCGATCATGGATGCGTCCGTATGATATTGCCCAAAAAGCGATGCTGGTAAACATCTCTGATGCGGTGGCTATGAATGCCGTACCGAAGTATGCGCTCATCGGTATGGCTATGCCCAAGACAATGCCGCTCTCCCAGATGCAGGAGCTGACGCAAGGTCTGCAAGATACGGCCAAAGCGTTTGGCATAGAGATTATTGGAGGCGATACCGTTGCCAATACCAAACTCGATATCTCTATAACGCTTGTTTCACGGACGCAAAGAGCATTGGAGCGTCGCGGGCTTAAAAGCGGCGATTATCTTGCGTTTACCGGTGTGTTAGGTCGAAGTGCCAAGGAGTTGCGCTACCTTTTAAGCGGCGGTAGGCTGCATCGTAACGCAAAGTTTACCAATATTGTCCTGCGGCAACGTTTTATTGCGCAGGCTGCACCGTCGCTTCATGCCGGTATGGATATCTCTGACGGGCTCTTTTGTGATGTGACAAAATTATTGCATATCAATAGACTCGGTGTCCGTTTTTTAGCTAAAATTCCTCAACACATTGCTTGCAGCGGTGAAGAGTACGAGATGTTGGTGGCATTTCCACCGAATAAACGGCGAAAACTCCATCGTCTTGCCCAAAAAAACAGGGTAAGACTGACGGTTTTTGCCCAAATCCGCCGTGGCACCTTTACCAATCGCTGTAAAGCGCACCATTTTTAAAGAGAGCCTCATGGACCGACTGTACGCCTATTCACATGCCCCGATTCCTTTTCATTTTAAGCAGACATCCCGTGATTTTGTAGTCGATGAGATTCCTCTGTATGATTTTAGTGCTGAAGGTGAGCATTTGGTGTTACAGGTTCGTAAAAAAAATCTGACGACATGGCAGATGCTCGACGCTATCGCCAAGCATCTCAATATTCGTTCTCGAGAGATCGGTTATGCCGGATTAAAAGATAAACATGCCTTGACGAAACAGTATATTTCCGTACATAAACAGCATGAAAATGCTCTGGACTCTTTTGATGTCGAGGGTATTAAAATACTCTCCAAAACCTACCATAACAATAAAATTAAAATGGGACATTTAAAAGGGAACCGTTTTTTTATTCGCCTGAAAAAAGTCACGCCGACGGCGGCGGCTATGATTAAAGAGGCGTTGGGCTCCATTGAACGGTTTGGCATGCCGAACTATTTTGGTTTTCAGCGTTTCGGAACTGAGAAAAACAACTATAAAATCGGTGAAGCCATACTGTTTGAAGGACGAAAAGAGCGTAACGTCAAAATGCGACGACTGTATGTCAATGCCTACCAGAGCCATCTCTTTAACCTATGGTTGAGCAGTCGCATTGAGAAATCGACACTTATTGAAAACTTTGAGCCTTCCGAAATCAGTGACCTATTGAATATGCCGGTAAATATATTGGCCAATATGAAAAAACAGAAGCATCCCTTTAAGCTTTTTACCGGGGATGTAATGATGCACTATCCGCACGGACGGCTATACCATTTTGACGGTACGGCAGAAGAGACACAGCGATTTACATGTAAACATGTTGCTCCGACGGGATTGCTTGCGGGACAACGGGCGCAACGTGCAGAAGGTGATGCGTCGGTGCTTGAAAAAGCGTTTGATGTAGCGACTCATATTGACGGCGCACGTCGTTATGCATGGATTTTTCCCGAAGCCGTTGAAGGAGAATATAAAGAGAATGAGGCATGGTATGAGCTTCATTTTACGCTGCCTAAAGGCTCGTACGCTACGGTGTTGATTGAAGAGATCGCCAAACGAGAAATAGAAGGAGAGAGAGAATGAGAGCATTGAGTAGTTTACTGTCACAAGGTTTCGGAAAATTTGCATCGCATGAGTTTGAGCCGTGGTTTCAACACGTTGTCAATCGCAGTTACGTGAGACTGATGGGGTTAGATATGCATGAGTTTCAGCCTCCTGAAGCATACCCGAGTTTAAATGCACTTTTTACGCGGCATTTGGAGATACCGCGTGAATTTTCAAAAGATGCCAATGCGCTTATTTCACCGTGTGACGCACTGGTCAGTGAGTGCGGTACATTGCACGCGGATCAGGCACTGCAAATTAAGGGAATGCGCTACAGCGTTAACGAGCTTCTGGGTGATGAAATTGCCCAAGAACACAAAGATCGGCTGAAAGAGGGACAGTTTATTAACTTTTATCTTTCACCGAAAGATTACCATCGCTACCACATGCCATGCGATCTCAAAATAAACCGTGCGGTACATATTCCCGGGAAGCTCTATCCGGTTAATATGCCTGCACTTCGTAATATTGCCAA
Organism: Helicobacteraceae bacterium; assembly: GCA_026988515.1. GTDB lineage: Bacteria > Campylobacterota > Campylobacteria > Campylobacterales > Sulfurimonadaceae > QNZR01. The sequence continues at coordinate 11,161 of JALSLA010000087.1, forward strand.
TCTGTTTATTAAAAATGAGCGGGTGGTACTTGAGTGTGAAACATCACAGGGCGTGCTGATCTATTTGGTACTTGTGGGCGCGCTCAATGTGGGTAAAATGCGTGTAAGTTTTGAGCCGCGGCTTGTTACCAACGATGCCGATGCTTACAAAAGAGCGTACGAATTTTCTGAATTGTATCTAAAAAAAGGTGACGATTTCGGCTGTTTTGAGATGGGTTCAACTATTGTACTCCTTACCGAAAAAGGGACCTTGAATTTACATGTAAAACGTGGTGAGCTTGTGAGATTTTCCCAAACTATAGCGGAGTTTACCACGCTATAGTGTTTTTGTTGCTCTGTTAACGAGCAACCCGCCCGCAATAATGAGTCCAATACCGCAAAGTGCGGCAATATCGGGAAAAGCATCGCCGAGCATTACTCCAAAACCGATGGCAAAAGGGATATTTGTGTAGCCGATCACACCAATAATGGTCGCATTGGTTCTAGAGTACGCTTTGGTTAAGAGCCACTGCGAGACGGTCGAGATAAGCGCCATAAGTACAATAAAAAGCCAAACCGTATGTGATGTCGGCATGGAAAACTTACTAATAAGAAACTCCAGATAGGGCGGCGGGGTGTAAAAGTGTGCCAATGTAAAAAGCAGCAACGGCAGGAGTGTTCCTGAGAGCATGAATGACAAGACAATAACACGGGAGTCGAAATGGTCTTTGATTTTGCGAATGGTTGTGTAGGCCGCTGCGGCAAAGAAGCCGCCTAAAATACCTAAAAAGTGGTCATAGTCAATGAACATTCCCTGCGGTTTGGTAATGAGTATAACGCCGAAAAACCCGATAAACAGCGCCATAATGCTTGTTTTTGAAGCCCGCTCCCGAAGTAACCAAAAGGCGAGAACAGCGACAAAAAACGGGGATGTTTTGTTAAGTGTAATGGCAACGCCGAGCGGAATGGTCGTAATGGTGTAGAAAAACATAATCATGGCACTAAACCCTAAAACACCGCGTAATATCAGCGAGCCAAGATGGTTTCTGCTAAAGGTTCCGGGGGTATGTTTGAGCATGAGTAAAATAAAAATGACACCAATGAGATTACGAAAAAAGACAATTTCCAGCGCACTGAGATCTTCAGAGAGTATTTTGGCAAGCGCACCGTTTACTGCGGAGAAAAGCGAACTCAGCAGCATAAAAAGAATACCGTTATCGGTTGTTTTTAGAAGCGTTCTCAGTGCAAATCCTGAAGGTGTCGTCTAAAATACATGTAAAAAGTGTTACACATTAAATCGAAAATGCATCACATCGCCGTCGTTAACAATATACTCTTTACCTTCAAGGCGCATTTTCCCCGCCTCTTTCGCACCCGATTCTCCGCCAAATTCTACAAAATCGTTATATGCGATAACTTCGGCGCGAATAAAGCCTTTTTCAAAATCGTTGTGAATGACGGCGGCGGCTTTGGGGGCGGTGGTGTTTTTACGAATTGTCCAAGCACGCACCTCTTTGACACCGGCGGTAAAGTAGCTCATGAGACCGAGTTTGTCAAAACCTTTGTGAATAATCTGATCTAAACCGGATTCGGCGACACCCAGCTCGTTTAAAAAGTCATCGCGCTCTTCATCGCTCAGTTCGACAAGCTCTTCTTCTATTTTAGCGCACAATTTAATGACTTCACACCCTTGCGCACGCGCATGAGCCTCAAGAGCTTTGACATGCTCATTGTCTTCGAGCAGACCCTCTTCGTCTACATTGGCTCCGTACATAATCTCTTTGGCGGTAAGCAGGCGCAGGTCGTGATTGAGTTCGTTGAATGTATCGCTGTTAAAATCGTCAAAAGTTCGTGCCAGATTGCCATCGGCAAGAAACTCCGCAAGCGTTGCGGCACACTCCATGAGCGTTTTGGCTTTTTTGTCGGCTTTAGCCTGTTTTTTAAGTCGTTCCATACGGTTGGTCAGCACTTCAATATCGGCTAAAATGAGTTCGGTTTCAATAATTTCAATATCGCGTAACGGGTCAATGGCACCTTCGGTATGGACAATGTTTTCATCGTCAAAACAGCGGACAATTTGCAAAATAACTTCGGTTTCTCGTATGTTGGAGAGAAACTTGTTACCCAGACCTTCACCTTTGCTCGCTCCTTTGACCAGACCGGCAATGTCGACAAAATCAAGTGTCGAGTGCTGAATGCGCTCGGGGTTGACAATGGAAGCAAGGGCATCAAGGCGGCTGTCGGGCACAGGCACTACGGCTTTGTTGGGCTCAATGGTACAAAACGGATAGTTTGCCGCTTCGGCATTTTGTGCTTTGGTCAGTGCATTAAACGTTGTTGACTTTCCCACATTAGGAAGACCTACTAATCCTATACTTAATCCCACGGTGACTCCAATGACAGTAAATTTTTGGAATTATACTATCTAAACCTTGCAAAAGGCAAAATATCTCTGTTTTAACCTCTCTTGGCAGATAAGTTCGCTAAAATAAAAATCAATAAATTTTAATACTTGGAATAATTAAGCTATGGCAACAGTAAAACAAGAAGAACCGATAGAAAAACAACTCTGGAAAGCCGCAGATAAACTACGAAAAAATATTGATGCCGCAGAATATAAGCATGTAGTAATGGGGCTTGTGTTTTTAAAGTATATCTCCGATAGTTTTGAAGAGCTTTACAACGCTCTTAAAGCCCAAGTTGATATGGGGGCAGACCCAGAAGACAGAGATGAGTATAAGGCTGAAAATATCTTCTTTGTGCCACCAAGTGCCAGATGGTCACATCTTCTCTCAAATGCCAAACTCCCAAACATCGGTAAAATTGTCGATGAGGCTATGGATGCCATAGAAAGAGAGAATAGCTCACTTAAAGGGGTACTTCCAAAAGTATTTGCACGAGATAATCTCGATAGCAAATCACTCGGCGGACTGATAGATCTCATAGGAAACATCGCTCTAGGAGATGCCAAAGCGAGAAGTGCCGCAGAACTTTTTGAAGTTCAAAGACCAGCTGTTACAAAACATTTGAGCAATATCTTTAAAAGTGGTGAATTGGATGAAAAAGTGGTGTGTTCCATTTTGGAACATACCACAAAACATGGGGCTATTGAGGATAAAAAACAGACTAAAAAAGTTAAATTTTACAATCTTGATACCATCATATTAGATAAAATAGTAGTATTTAATGCTTCTCAGTATAGCAAGACACTTCATGTTGATGAGACTACACAGGAGAAGCTACGCCAAATTGCCATTTACGAAACACAAATAGCAGAGTTAAAGTCAAAAATAAAAAAAGAGACAAACTTTAACGATAAGGTCAATATGAACATAGAGTTAAAAGAAAGTAAAAGATAGCTTAACAAGCTTAAAGAGTCAAATATGAAATACACATATAAGAGATTAACTATTGATTCTTACATCCATACTTTATATAAAGATGGTTTGCAGCACTCATCGGTTTTGAGTGTAGATGAGATACGCAATAGAGTTGAATCTATTGCGTATATTTAGACTTAAAGGCTATGTGAAAGCTTTTAGAAACGGTTTAAATGCTTATTCTATAGATGACTTATTTGAACTTTATGACACAGACCGCCAAATCTCTTCAAATATGTTCACACTCTCTTTGACCTGTCCCCAAGAAGTTGAGCCACTTTCAAAGTTAGAATATAATGTTTGACAAGAGGAACAAGTCAATGAAAAAGCGATTCACAGAAGAGCAGATCGTCAAGATTTTACAAG
>JALSLA010000088.1 GCA_026988515.1 Helicobacteraceae bacterium
TTATTCTTAATATTTTACACTTGAATGGTGCAAAATCAATTCAAGAACAACTAATCAACAACAGATGGGATTTAGATGACTCTATCGCTCAACTCTTGAAATTTAGTTTTTAGTGGATTGGGGTGGTTTTAAAAGAGTCCACACCCCGTATCAGGTGTAGCATGGTGCTACGAGGAGACAATTCGAATCATCGCCGGCCGTTCAATGACAAAATCCAAAGCTTCCAACTCCGACATAACCTGCTGCATATTACGCTCTTGCGCTTTGTGCGTGGAGAGTAGTAAATTGGCATATTCATCCTCGCACGGCGGTTGTATCATGGTTTCAATTGAAATGTTGTGTGTACCGAAAATCGTCGCAATTTGTGCCAATACGCCCGGTCTGTCCTGTACGCTTATACGCAGGTAATACCGTGACGTAATGGCATCTTTTGCTTTGAGTTTCAATGCCCCTTCAAGCGGCTTGTTAAAGCCGAGCATGGGCGCACTTTTGCCCGAACGGGCAATATCGATAATATTGGCGACAATAGCGCTCGCCGTGGCATCGCCACCGGCACCCGGACCGTAGTAGAGTGTCTCACCGACATAATTCCCCACAACACTGATGCCGTTCATAACGCCGTCAATTTTGGCAATCATCTCCTCTTGCTTAATCAGACAGGCGTGAACCCTTAGTTCCACCTCGTTACCGGATCGCGCGGCAATCCCCAATAGCTTAATACTGTAACCGAACTCTTTGGCAAATGCTATATCGTCTTGGGTAACATGCTCAATACCCTCAATTAAAATATCTTCAGGCTTGGCATCAATACCGTAAGCAATGGATGCCAAAATAAGCAGTTTGTGGGCCGCATCAAATCCACCGATATCAAAAGTCGGATCAGCCTCGGCATACCCCAGCTCTTGAGCTTCTTTTAAAATAGCGTCAAAGGCGACACCCTCGTCCATCATTTTACTGAGCATATAATTACATGTACCGTTCATAATACCTCGAATAGACTCAATATGATTGGCTGAGAGCCCTTCGCGTAACGCATTAATAATAGGAATACCGCCGGCAACCGATGCCTCATATTCAAAGGCATTGTCTTTGGCAATATCTTGAAGCTCATAGCGATGATACGCCAGCAGAGCTTTATTGGCGGTAACAACGGCTTTACCGTTTTGAAGTGCTTTTTTAACCACCTTAAAAGGTTCTTCGACACCTCCCATGAGCTCTACGACAATATCGATCTCGGGATCATTGACAATATCATACGGATTATCCGATAACACGATGTTCACATCACGCTGTTTTGAAAGGTTTTTGACAACGCCGCTTTTAACACATATCTGTTTACCTGAACGCGCTGTAATCATTGCCTGATTGTCATGAAGAATTTTAACGACTGAAGCACCGACAACACCGACTCCAATAACTCCGACTCTAATCATAATGGCTCACTTTTCTCTTCAAATTGTTGCAAAAACCGCTTAATGTTTTTTGCCGCTTGGCGGATGCGTTTGTCGTTCTCAATTAATGCGATGCGTACATAACCCTCACCGTAGTCTCCAAAACCGATACCCGGTGCCACGGCAACTTGCGCTTCAACCAACAATCGTTTGGAGAACTCCAGTGATCCCAAGTGTGCTACGCGTTCAGGAATTTTTGCCCAACAAAACATCGAAGCTCTGTTGCGACGAATATGCCATCCGGCACGCCCAAACGCCTCAATAAGCACATCTTGACGATGGTCATATTTATCTGTAATGTCTTGAACGCACTTCTGATCGCCGTTAAGCGCTACAGTAGCCGCCACCTGAATGGGGGTGAACATCCCGTAATCCAACCAGGACTTGATTTTTTGCAGTGCACCAATGAGTTTTTTATTGCCCACAAAAAAGCCGACACGCCACCCTGCCATGTTATAACTTTTTGAGAGAGTAAAACTCTCAACCGCCACATCTTTAGCACCTTCGACGCTCATAATCGAGGGAGTTTTATACCCGTTAAAGGTAATATCGCCATAGGCAATATCACTGATAATATAGAAACGGTCTCGCTTTGCCAATGCCACCAGACGCTCATAAAATTCAGGCGTTACCGTGGCTGTAGACGGATTATGCGGAAAGTTCACCACAACATATTTCGGCTTGGGAAATGAATCTTTAAATGCATGATCAAGATTGATAAAAAACTGGTCTTCATCGACATTGTAATCTTCATCAAACGGCAACTCCATTTTTTGAACGTTTCCGCCCGCCAAAATAAAAGCATACGAATGAATCGGATAGGTCGGATCCGGTACCACGGCGACATCTCCGGGATTGGTAATGGCATAGGCAAGATGTGCATAGCCCTCTTTCGAGCCCATAGTTGCCACACATTCCGTCATAGGATCAAGGTCAACATCGTAACGACGCTTATACCAGTCTGAAATGGCCATAAGCAGTTTAGGAATTCCTTTTGATGCCGAATAGCCGTGCGTTTTTGTCTTTTGCGCCGATTCAACCAGTTTTTCTCGAATATGTTCCGGCGTATCACCGTCAGGATTTCCCATACTAAAGTCGATGACATCAGCACCCATTCGCCGTTCAGACATTTTGAGATCATTGACTTCGGCAAAAACATATTTTGGTAAACGCTTTATACGGTCAAATTCTATTTCATCAAACATAGTGTCACCCATCTACTTAAAAATTTTCGCCATTTTAGCATATTTTAGTGGGCTTCTATTTGAAGCCCGTCTTTAATGTTTTTCATCGTGTAAATATCATCGAGTTTCAAGTAGACCGCATCTTTAGGGAGTGTAAACCGAATGCGCTTCATAATCTTATCTTTTTTAACAATATCTAAAAGTCGCAATCGGCTATCGTAAATAGCAATATAAGGATACCAGCGATTTCGGTTCAAACTGCTGATGTTCACGACGCTGCTATAGCGAACATCAAGCCAATATGCGTATTGCGAGCGTTTTAGCTTCACCGTTTTGTTGTTACTGAGCTTATAGGTATTCAGGCGTGCCTTGCTAATGTCAATACTGTATTTCCACTCTGTTGCGGAGAGGCGCTGAATATTCTCTAAAAAAGCATGATGTTTACTCAGCTCCTTTTTAAATACGGTAGGATCCATAATATATTCCGAAGTGAGTTTAATCTTCCAAAAAAACTCGCTATTATCGAGTACGGCATCTTCAAGAAGGTAGTTATAATACCCCATATTTTGCAGGGCATCTTCAATAATCTTTACAAAATAAAGCGCCTCACCGTTTGTAGTAAACGAGAGTTCCAACTCTTGAGGTTTTTTAAAGAAAAGCTGTAAAAGGCCATTCTCTTTGAGGGTCTGTGCCACTTTCACCACATCTACCGCTCCGTTACTGTAATACGACTGTTCCGGAGAAAAGATAATTTTAATATAGGATTGATTTTTCTGATACGACACATCACCGACCAGTGATCTGACCTTTTCCAAAATGGGCGATCCCCCATAAAGTGATGCAAGCATCACTGAGAGTATCACAATGGCTCTTACCATATTTTCCCTTGATTTAGTTCCTTAAACTCAGCTTTGTCAATTTGTCGTAACGTACCGTATTCGTAGATAAAATAGATCGGTTTGGAACCTTTAAAATTCAACAGCTCACTATCTTGTTGAATATCGACTTCAGCGTGTCCCAAAGCAATGAGCCAGTCTTTCGTATCGTCAATTTTAACGTCACGACTCGTCACAATATTTTTTTTCTTCATGCTCGGTAACTCTATCAGACCGATCCATACCTTTTTATGCGGTACAATAGTGACCTGATCATTATAGGAGACTCCTGATGTTTGTGAAACAATCTCTCCTTCCGCAAGAGGCTGAGTCTCGATCACCTCGACACCGTCGACCCGTTCCGGAGTCTTGGTCTCTACAGCGACAGCTGCATTCTCCTGCTGCTTGGTATGCACTGTATCGGTCTCTTTGTTTAAATAGGGTTTTACGGTAGCATTATTGTGCATGGTCTCTTTGGCCGCATTAATTTCGGAGTTGTTCACTTCACTGTTTAGTGAGAATTTCTGGGTATTGAGTATGTATTTATTGACAAAGAACAATGCTGCCAATATGCCGATGATAATAAGCAACAGCAACAGCCAACCTTTTTGATTCTCTTTTTTAGGCGTATCGTTGCGTAGCGTATTGACCGCTACGGTAGGCTGTTGCACCGAAGGTGCAGGATTAAACGCTGCATATTCGGATCGGATATCGGACAAATCTACCTGATACTCCCTCTCTAAAATAGAGATAAATCCTGAAAAATGTATGCGTTCAAGTTTATCGTACGACTGATTTAAAATCGCCTCCAAACTCGACATCGATATATGTGTTCTGCTCTGTATTTCATGAATATCAAGTGTTTTTAAAAAGTCTAAATTTTTCTGCATCTATCGCATCCTATCCATAAGAATTGCTCCTGCCGCACTCACATTAAGCGAGTCAAAATTGTGTGCCATCTCTATGGTGACTTTACAGTCAAGTTTTTTCTGTACCCGCAAAGCAAGGCCTTCGCCTTCGCTTCCAAGCACCAATGCCCGTTTTTCAGCCATGGCCGCCTCTTTAATATTCTCACCCTCAACTACCGCTCCATACAGGACGTAGCCCATGGTTTTCAAATCGTTTATTATATCCAGAACATTTTTACAAAACAGCACGGGCATATCAAAGAGTGCTCCACTGCTACTTCTAGCTATCGGCTCAAATGAGATTTTATTAAGTCCACTGATGATAACGGCATCAATACCTAATGCATAGGCACTGCGTATAATCGCTCCGATATTTCCGACATCGGTAATACCGCTTAAGATCACTACAAATGTTTTGTCTCTCAAAAAGGAGACCTCTTTGAGCTGAATGTTCTCAACATCGGCCAAATAACCCTGATGATTTGCGCTTTTGCTCATCTGTTGTGCGGCATGCGGCGGTATGCGCTTCACCTCAAACGACTGCTTCATTAACATTGCATACTCTTTTTTGTCAACCTCTTTTGCCAAATAGAGTGTTTGAATGCTGTTAGGGTGATTCTCTATCAAATAATAGATACTTTGCTTACCATAGATTAACATCACAATATTCTAGCTAACTTTCAATTAATCGTTCATAACATTGCTTGGGATTTTCACCTGTAATTTTGGAAATAAGTTTTGAAGCTGCTTTTTTGGGAATGTTTAGTGCCAAAATATCCGTTTCGCTCAACGTGCTTTGACGTGACGGTGCAGACTCCACTACAACGACCCACTCTCCTTTTACATGTAAATTGAGCCGTTCAAGAAGTTCCTCGGCACGCCCTCTGTAAACGTGCTGGTATCGTTTTGTCAACTCTTTTGCTACAAAGAGCTCTCGCGTAGCGTCCTCGGCGGCAATCTCTTCCAAAAGTTTGCGCAACCGGTGCGGTGATTCGTATATTACGGTGGTAAACCCGTTATACAGCGCTTGCAACAGCGCCGTTTTTCGATCGGTGCCTTTATGGGGTAAAAAACCAAAAAAGAGCATTTGTGTCGTGACAAAACCGCTGGCAACGAAAGCGGTCAATGCCGCATTGGCTCCGGGAAGAACATCATATGGCACATCATGTTCAAGGCAGTAGCGCACCAACCGTTGTCCCGGATCACTAATACCGGGCATACCCGCATCAGAGACATAAACAACATTTGCATCGAAAAAATTGACATGTAATTGCGCAATAAAATGCGCTTCATTGTGTGAATGCAGGGCAATGAACTGCTGTTCTTTACGCTCTTTGGTGTAACGTTCCGCAAGAATATGAAGCAGTTTTTTAGTCACTCGGGTATCTTCACAGAGCAAGATATCGGCACCAAAAAGCGCCTCCATTGCCCGCAGTGAAATATCGGCAATATTGCCGATGGGAGTAGGAACGAGGGTAAGCATCCTTCGTTCTTTTTAGAGGGAATTAACCGCGGTTGTAACGTTTATTGAACTTCTCAACACGTCCGGCGGTATCAACAATTTTTTGTGATCCGGTATAAAACGGGTGACACTCGTTGCAGATATCGATCTGCATATTCTCTTGAGTACTTTTTGTCGTAAATTCGTTACCGCAAGCACACGTTACATGACACTCTACCGATTTCGGGTGAAGATCTTTTTTCATATTTCAGTTCCTTTGATACACGTCGAAGTACGTATATCTGTATATTTGATTTGACCCGTACAGGCATCGGGTTTTATGGAGGCGAATTATATCGAAGAAAAACGTTTTTGTCTATGTATCAGAGTAAAATTTTACTTGCCGCCGCACACACGGCACTCTCGGAGCGCAACACCATCGGTGTATCCAGACGAAAACAGCGTTGTGACGCCAACAGTGTACGTTCGCTCTTGCTAAATCCACCTTCACATCCCACAAGTACCGTCTCAATGTTTGGTATCTCTTTTAACGGTGTGTCGCAAAAGTCCAAATAGACCAGATCCGTGTAACAAGAGAGTGCTGCCTGCAGACTTTCAAACCGCTCCAGTTCCATAAATTCGCTACGACCGCACTGTTGCATCGAAGCATTTACAATACGCCCAAATCGTCGAAAATCGAGTTTAAAATTGCGCTGGGAACGCTCACAATCAACAAACGATATTTTAGCCACACCGAGTTCTGTTAATGTCGGTAAGACTTTTTCAATAGATTTCGCATCGATAACACACCAAAGGATATGCAGGCTTTTTGCCGCCTTTACCACATGCTCACTGCTGTGTAGCAGACGCAGTCGTAATGCTTTGGCTTCGATATGCTCTATACTATAGCAGTGCAGCATGTGAGGACTCTTTTCCGTACGAAAGTCAATACGATCCCCCTCATGATGGCGTCGTACTTTGACAAGATATTTAAACAACTCTCCATCAAGTGTCAATACTTCATTGCCCGCACTCTCATGAAAAATAAAAATCATCGCCACATCCATAACGACATGAGAACATTCATTGTTAATTCAGCACCGAAAAGTCGGTAGGTTTTCTCTTTGTATATTGCAAAAGCATTGTCAGCTTTCAGGTTAATATGTTTCAATGAGCCATACCGCTTTGCCTCCAAAACAACCATCGCTACGGCAAAGAGAATCATGGCAATATTTTCTAAAGTAAAAGAGAGATGTTTTGCCGCCATCATTACCATTCCCGTAAACAGAATCAAAAAAATAAACGATGACGATACGGGCATCATAATGCGCATCTGTCTGGCATACACTCGAATATCTTCAGCACGCATCAGGTGCACCCAGTTCATTACTATAATTCCGATTAAAATCAGTACTCCCGCATTGTGAATACCAATACTCATTGCATACATCTCTTCCATAAACTGCATTTTACCTCATTTTCCTTATAATATGCACATTAATAGTTTAAAGAGGTATTATGGCACTTAGCGTCGAAGCAGCACTGCAACGTATTTATGCATCTATTACTCCAAAATCTACCGAACTTATTCCTGTTGAATCGGCACTGGGACGCGTTCTCGCCGACGATCTTGTCGCCACTTACAATCTGCCGCCTTATGACAATTCCGCCATGGACGGTTATGCCGTCAAAACCCATGATGCCGGTTCGTGTGTCAAGGTTATTGAAACC
>JALSLA010000089.1 GCA_026988515.1 Helicobacteraceae bacterium
TAAACGCTCGGCAGACATCTATCGTGATGTACTCATTGCCTCCATTATGATTAACCTTTTTGTCCTTGCTGCTCCGCTTTTTACGATGAATGTCTACGATCGCGTCGTTCCCAACAGTGCCATTGAGACCATGTGGGTTTTGGCCATCGGTGTGATTGTCGTGTATGTTTTAGATATGGTTTTAAAATTGATGCGTACCTATTTTTTAGAAATTGCCGGTAAAAAAAGTGATGTCATTATGTCCTCAATTATTTTTGAAAAAGTGATGAATCTCAAAATGCATGCCCGCCCAAAATCGGTCGGATCCTTTGCCAGTAATCTCAAAGATTTTGACACTATTCGAAACTTTTTTACCTCTTCGACAGTTGCTACCATTATTGATCTGCCTTTTGTCATCATCTTTTTGGCGGTTACTTATTATATTGCCGGAGCTATCGTCGCGGTACCTGTAGTGATTATGATGCTTATATTAGCCTACAGTCTAAGTGTTCGCAAGCCACTGCAGCGCAGTGTAGAAAGTACCTATCAGGCTGCAGCACAAAAGAATTCGGTACTCATTGAGAGTCTGGTGAACTTGGAGACTATTAAAATTTTGGGAGCCAGCGGTCATGCCCAGTACCATTGGGAGGAGGCGACCGGAGAGATTGCCAACAAAGGGCTCAAGTCCAAAATTCTATCGGCATCTATTACGACACTGACATCGTTTTTTATTCAGCTCAATACTGTTTGTGTACTGATTGTCGGTGTCTATATGATTGATGAGATGACCCTCACTATGGGGGGACTTATTGCTGCTGTTATTTTAACCTCACGCGCCATCTCGCCTATGGGGCAAGTTGCCGCACTGCTTGCCAATTACGAACAGACTAAAACTGCCTATTTACAACTCAATGAGATTATGAACCTCCCCGAAGAGCGTCCTGAAGAAAAGCGTTTTATTTACCGCGCTCACCTGGAAGGTAAAATCACTTTTGATGATGTGACGTTTACCTACCCCGATGAAGAGAAAGCCTCTTTAAAGAATGTCTCGTTTACTATTAATCCCGGAGAACATGTCGGTATTATCGGTAAAATGGGATCGGGAAAATCCACCATTCAAAAACTCATTATGAATCTCTACCAGCCCGACAGCGGCGCCGTACTCATTGATGACATTGACATTAAACAACTCGATCCTGCCGATTTACGAAAACGGACGGCTTACGTACCGCAAGAAGTCACCCTGTTTCAAGGTACGCTTCGCGATAATATTGTCTATAAAATACCCGATGCTCATGACGAAGCCATTCTCAAAGCTTCCCATATCGGTCTGGTCGATCAGTTTGTCAACCTGCACCCTAAAGGCTTTGATATGCCCATTGGTGAACAGGGATACGGACTCTCCGGTGGGCAGCGTCAAAGTGTGACCATTGCCAGAGCCTTTGTCAACGATACCTCTGTTGTCCTGCTTGACGAGCCCAGCAATGCCATGGACAGTGCGACAGAACAGCTGTTACTCTCGCGACTCTCCAAAGAGATTCAAGGAAAAACGACCATTGTAGTGACGCACAAAACATCGCTAATGGCTCTGGTCGATCGATTGATTGTCATCGATAACGGCAAAGTCGTTATGGACGGTCCCAAAGAGAAGGTATTAAAAGCTCTTAAAGGTGGTAGCCATGGCAAGTAAGAGATCTCACTACTCCCAAGATGATCTGCAGTATATGCAATCACTCTCGAATGCCGTCTTGGAAAAAACCACCGAACGTTCTAAAAAAATCTTATGGATTATGGCACTGGCGGTTTTTTGGCTTATCGTCTGGGCAAATTTTGCCGAAATTGACGAGCTTGCTCGAGGTGTGGGGAAAGTCATTCCCTCCAAACAACTGCAAATTGTTCAAAACCTCGAAGGGGGTATTGTCTCTGAAATTTTAGTCGATGAAGGCGAAAAAGTCGATAAAGGCCAAGTACTGATTAAAATAGACGACACCAAGTTTTCAAGTTCTTTTGAAGAGAATCAACTCCGCTACAACGAACTCAGAGCCAAGTCGATCCGTTTGGAAGCTGAAGCGACCGGTAAAAACTTCATTGTCAACAGCAGTATTGCTCGGGAGATTTCCGATGATATTTCTCATGAAAAAGCACTCTTCGAGATCAATCAAAAACAGCTCCAACAAAGTATCAATATTTTAAAAGAGCAGATTAAACAGCGTCAAAATGAGTTACGTGAAGTCCAATCCAAACAACGGCAGCTCCAGCGAAGCTATAAATTGATTGCCGAAGAGGTAAAAATCACCAAACCGCTTGTTGCCAACGGTCTGGTTTCCAAGGTAGAGTTTTTACAGCTCTCCCGTCAAGAGAGCGCGATGAAAGGTGATTTAGATGCCGTCACCCTCTCCATTCCACGCATTCGCTCTACCATTGAAGAGGCAAAAAACAAGATGCAAGAGAGTATTTTAGAGTTTCGCCACAAGGCAAAACTCGAACTCAACGAAGTTAATGCCGAAATGGCACGTATTTTAGAATCGGGACAAGCCTTAGAAGACCAGGTCAACCGAACCTTGGTACGTTCTCCGGTCAACGGTGTCATTAAACAACTGCTTGTCAATACCGTCAACGGCGTCGTACAACCGGGTATGGATATTATTGAAATTGTTCCCATTCAAGATAAACTGCTCATTGAAACCAAAATCAAGCCTTCTGACATTGCCTATCTGTATCCGGGGCAAAAAGCCATGGTGAAGTTTACTGCGTATGACTTTGCCATCTATGGGGGACTCACCGGTAAAGTCACCTATATCAGCTCTGACACCATTGTTGATGAAGAGGGTGAGACCTACTATCTGGTACGTATTAAAACCGATGAAAACCATCTGCTTAAAGATGGAAAACGTTATGAAATTATTGTAGGAATGGTCGCAAATGTCGATATTGTTACCGGAAAGAAAAGTGTTATGGATTTTATTCTCAAACCTATTCTAAAAGTTAAACAAGGGGCATTACGAGAACGATGATACAACTTTACAGCACCAATACCCTTTTAAAAAATCGTCTCAAAAGTATTAACATTCCCGTTGTGCATATCAATCAACATCATGACCTGAATGACAAAGAGATCATTATTACCGATACTGCTGCCGTGGAGACACTGTTGTCTCTGAACCCTTCATTTTCCCTGTTTGCGCTTACCCCGTCACCCTCGTTTACCGAAGGAACGGCACTCTTGGCACAGGGCATTAAAGGGTATGGCAACAGTTTTATGCATGCCAAACATTTACGCCGTGCCATTATAACCATTAAAGAAGGCAATATCTGGCTGCCACCCTCGTTTATGCAAGAGTTGATTGCACACGTCGTTCCTGCAACCGACTCTGAGAATCTTCCTGTTTTAGAAGCGCTGACCACACGCCAAAAAGAGACCGCTCTTCTCATTAAAGAAGGGCTTAGCAACAAAGAGATTGCCCAAAAACTTCACATTACCGAGCGTACCGTCAAAGCCCACATTAGTGCCATCTTTGAGCGCACCGGTATTAGTGACCGGCTCTCTTTGGCAATGTTTCTAAACGGCAACTAATCGTTTCGAAATCGTATCATCTTAAAACGTTCGCCTAAAAAATCGGGCATTATCAGTAACTTTGCTTTTTCGAGCTCCTGCTTGTACACTCTCTCATCAACATGTTGCTGTAACATTTGTAACAAATCCAAAAGCCCCATCTCAATAAGCGCCGTCATTTGTGCTTTAAACGCCACCATGGAGACACCTGCCGACTCAAAAGCGTCTTTGACGTGTGCAAACGTCACGTCATACGTAATATCGGAAGTACCGTAACGTTCACTGCGCTGCAGGCTCTCGTCAAACAGCGGAAACGTTTTGTGGTCATAATACACCCGAATTGAAAAATCCGGGCGCGCTTGCATCTCACCATAGTCAAAACTCATAAATTCAAACGTTTCTGCCGCTTCTGACATCGCAGCAGCAAAAGCTTCATAGCCGACAGCTATCTCTCCCCGATCTTTACAATAGCGTTCTGCCAGTGCCGTAACCGTAGCGTCTTGCTCTTCAAAAACAATCTCATGATTGTGTACCGTCGCAATATGCCCTTTATAAAACAGTTCGCATGCAAAAGCATCAAAAATCTCATTGGCATAGAAAAAAGCATGATTTACATGTATTTTACTGAGATCATCATAATGACGCAATCGGATCGCATCACCGAAACACTCCTGCAGGTAGTGGCGCTGTTGCTCTTGAAGGGCATCATAACGTTCGACAATAGCAAATTCAAAACGCTCTAGCAACTCCGGTCTTAAAGTGTAAAGAAACTCAATAATATCTGCCATTAAATAGCCGTGATGCGCTCCAATTTCACAGATCATAGCATCTTCAGGCAAAAAGCCCTCATCGACCAGCGCAATAATGTGCTTGGCAATCGTACCGCCGAAAAATTTTGAGCTGCTTACCGCCGTATAGAAATCCCCCTCTTTGCCTATGGCTTTATAGCGTGTATAATACCCCTTTTTGCCGTAAAGCCACTCATGCATGTAAGTACTAAAGCGCATTGACCATCTTTTCATAGAGATTCAGCAGTTCTAGCTGTTTTTCCATCTCAAAAACAGCGCCGTCAAGCTCTTGAATTTTTAAAGAGTTTTCGAGCAAGTCAACATCGTATTGTGTCTTATAACCCGCTTTAAAGAGTGTGCGCGTATCAGCAAGAAGCTTCTCATAGAGTCTCTTGTTCTCTTTGGCTAAAGCTATTTTTTTATCGTAATTTTGCAAATTCTGCGCGACACGATGGTACAAAGCGACTAAAGCGCGTTGGGTATCTTCTAAAACAACAAGCGATTTCAGATAATCAATTCGCACCGACTCAATATCTTTCTTTGCATTAATATTTAAAGGCATTGTCACCTTAAAACCATAGTTGTAATAATGGGTATCGGGTGGACTTGGAATGGCACTACCGGCAAACGAAGGGTTTTCCAGAGAGTCCCAATTATAACCTGCAGTAATACTGAATTTTGGAAGATATTTTGCAATTGTCATATTTTTAAAGTATCGGTTTTTCTCGTTTTCACTGCGAATCTTCTTAAGATCAATACTGTGTGCTACAAAGTCATCTTCATCGACCCACTCCAAATGCGGTACCTTCGCTTGGGTATAATCCAGATCACTCAGGGATTTAAAACTACTAATAAGTTGCTCTTTTGAGGTCTCTAAGTCGTACAGTGCCTGTGTCAGGCTATTTCGATCAATCACCGCGTTGTCCAAAAAACCCGAATCGAGCTGTCCGTTCATATAGAGCTCTTTTTTCTGCTCTAAATTAATCGTAGCATTGGCAATTTGAAGGTGATGCTTCTCAATGAGCAGATCACTTTTGCGAATCTGCATTAACAGTGCCACGACATCTTTAATGAGCTTGCGTTTGGCAACATCAACGCTGTAGTTCGAGTAGATGCGTGACGCCTCAGCATACTTGATGGCAAAATAAATGCCTCCGCTTTGGAAAATCGGCTGATCAAGGACAATGGCAGCATTTTGTACGGTCTGTACAGCATCATAGGGATTGCTTTTTTTGTAGCTGTAACGCAACATAATGGGCTGAATCCATGAATCACGCAGTATCGAGCTCTGTGCCGCTGCTTTATCATAGTCATAGGCAAACTCCTGCTCTTTAAGCGTTGAAAGATAGCCCTCAAAGCCATCCGCTTGCGCTATAGAACTCGTGCTGCTACAGAGTATCAATAGCGCGCTTAAGGCGAACAAAACCTTCATCAATTTCATCCTTTGTAATAGTTAGCGGCGGTAAAAATCGCAGGGTGTTTTTCCCCGCTTTGAGTACGAGGAGCCCCTCTTCTCGCGAGCCGTTAATGAGATTGGCCAAGGCATCGGCACTGTGCATACGCAGCCCGCGCATCATGCCAAAACCGACACTCTCTAAAAAGAGTTCGGGAAACTCACGCTGACACGCCGTGACTTTAGATTCAAAATAGAGCATCATCTCATCGAGTATCCCACTCTCTTTGTATGCATGAAGTACCTCTAAAACAACGTTCGCCGCAGTCGTAGAGAGATAGTTGCCTCCAAACGTCGAACCGTGATCACCTGCTTTGAACACCTCTTTTTTCGATGTCATGACTACGCCAATAGGCAAGCCGCCGCCCAACCCTTTGGCTAAGGTAATAATATCGGGTTCAATATCGTAAAGCTGCGATGCCAAAAACTCTCCGGTTCGATACACGCCGGTCTGTACCTCATCGACAATAAGCAAAATATTTTTCTGTCGCAGCATGGCAGCGAGCTGTTGCACTTTTTGGCGATCCAAAGGCTGTACACCACCCTCTCCTTGTACCAGCTCAATCATCACCGCCACGGTATGGTCATCCAAAAGCGATGCAATCTCATCGATGGTATCGGCATAGACAAATCCGTCAGGAAACGGACCAAAATAGTTGTGCATAGCCTCTTGACCCGTAGCTTTGAGTGCGGTTATCGTACGTCCGTGAAACGAATGCTCCAACGTAATAATTTTATAGCGTTTCATTTCACCGTCAACTTCTCCGTACTTTCGGGCTATTTTAATGGCTCCTTCATTGGCCTCGGCACCGCTGTTGGCAAAAAAACACTGCATATCGTAACCGCTGTTTTGCACTATTTTTTGGGCGCACAGTGCTTGCGGTTCAATCAGATAAAGGTTGGAAATATGCGTAATATGTTGCACCTGATTACACAGGGCACTGGCCAGTCGCTCATTGCCGTGACCAATACTTACCACACCGATACCTGAGGTAAAATCAATATACTCCTTACCTTCACTGTCTTTTAAACGGGCATTTTTTCCCGCAGTAATGCTAATATTCTGTCGCCCGTATGTCGGCAGTACAAAACGCTTGTCCATCTGCTCAATCTCTGCTACTTGCATCGTTTTACCTCCACTTTCTTCTCTTGATAGACTGCACTGTTGCCTTCATAACTGACGTACGAGGGTGTCAAATTATTCACACCGTGTACCCCGGAATGGATCAATACGCAATCTTCTCTCAAATTTCTATTGTGTTTCACTACCAATCGTACCCGTCCGACTTCTGAAACAACATCGACTTCTTCACCCTCACTAAATCCGAGATCAGGATGCAAATAGACATAATGATCTCGTTGAAACTGTGAGTTCAGGCTCTTGGCGCTTTTACATGTAATTAAAAATAATTTGGTGTTGTCGGTATACTCAAACTCAAACTCATCCATAAAAACAAAACGCCCTGAATCCGTATCGAAACCCTCTTTGTAGGCAATAGTATTGCGTGATTTCACCGTAGTTCCCGTCGCTTTCTCTTCAGCAAACGACGCAAAATGTTCTATATACTCCTGCTCACTGTGCAGCGCAAT
>JALSLA010000090.1 GCA_026988515.1 Helicobacteraceae bacterium
GGCTTCAATATGACCAATAAGATAGCCGTCGCTTTCGCTTAAGACGGCATCGACATGCTCGGGTTTGACAACCAATACCATACCCACCCCCATATTGAAGGCACGAAACATTTCATGACGCTCAACACGGGTGCCGATGAGCTCAAAAATGGGCAGAGTACGAATCTGGTTTTCATGAATAACGGCACGCAGATGTTTGGGAAGAACACGCGGAAGGTTTTCGACAATACCCCCTCCGGTAATATGTGCAAGAGCCTGAATCTTCTCCTTGAGTCGTTTAAATGTTTTGACATAAATACGTGTCGGTGTTAACAGGGTATCGATTAACGGTGCGCCGTTGAAGTCGTCGTGAAACTGCATGTGAAGTGTCTCAAAAAGTACTTTGCGTGCTAACGAGAAACCGTTGGAGTGGATGCCTGAACTCGGCAGCGCGATGAGCTGATCGCCGATATTGACGCGAGACGTACGGTCAAGCTCCGATTTTTCGGCAATACCGACGGCAAAACCGGCCAAATCGTAGTCATCTTGGGCGTACATACCGGGCATCTCGGCCGTTTCGCCGCCGATTAGGGCGCATTCACTTTGACGACACCCTTCGGCGATACCGCTGACAACGGCAGTAGCAACATCAACTTCAAGCTTTCCCGTGGCGTAATAGTCTAAAAAAAACGAGGGGGTGCCGAAATTGCAGATAAGATCATTGACACACATGGCCACCAGATCGATACCGACGGTATCGTGAATGCCCGAATCAATAGCCAGCTTGAGTTTGGTGCCGACACCGTCAGTCGCGGCAAGCATGACCGGTTCGTTGTAGCCCCGAGGCAGTTCAAAGGCGCCGGCAAAAGAGCCGATACTGCCGAGAACTCCGGGAATCGAGGTCGATTTGACCAAGGGCTTAATATTGTCAACAAAACCGTTGCCCGCGTCAATATCGACACCGGCATCTTTATAACTGATGGAACGCATGCTATCTCCACAATGTAATATGATGCGGATTATAGCAGAGTCGAGTTGAGGAGTGAGTTAAGATTGGGGCAGATCGCACTTTTTGGTAATGATACACAGTGGGCAGAAGTTGGCAACGCCGGCAACAAGAGGAATAAGACCCAAAAAGAACCACGGATTGCTTGAATAGACGGCATAACCAATGAGCGATACGCCTAAGATAATACGAAAAATTCTACAAAATGAGCGAATTTTATTATAGTTCATCATAAATTCCTTAATACATGTAAATTGAAACGACATTATATCAAGTTATTTTAAAAATAAGTACAGTTGATTATCAACTGCTTCTTAAGTTAATTTTCGTTTCAACTGTTTCAATACTTTTTAATGCAAATATGATAAAATCGCTTCAAATAAGACACTAAGGCACTAAGAATGAGTAATTTTAGTCATGATGAGATGATGGTTCACGTACCCTTATGTACGCATAAGGCTCCTAAAAAAATATTGGTTATCAGTGATACCTATGAAAATTTAATGCGTGAACTGGAGCGTTACAGCGGGATTGATGCAAAGGCGGTTCCGGCATCGGTAGCTCTTGAAGCACTGCGCAGTGAAGCAGATGCGACATATGATATTGTCATTTTTGAAAAGCACAGTGATGATGCTGCGATGCCGGCACATATAAATCGGGTGTTGAAAGAGGATGGGCTGGTAACATTGTGCCATCCGGATCTGGAGGATGTTCAAGCCAATAAAAGTGTCATGAAGGTATTAGGAAATTATTTTAAGATTATAATGCCGTATCGTGCCGCTGAAGAGACGGTATTGCTAGCGTCAAAAGAGTACCATCCGACTGCTGATATTATTTTACAGCGAAGTGACCTGCTCGAAGGGCAGCAATACTATAACTGTGATATGCACATTGCCGCATTTGCCATGCCCAACCATGTCCGACAATGCTACCTCGGAGTTATCCGTAACTGATGGCATTTGAGTATGCTATAGCACTAACCGGAGGGATCGCCACAGGAAAGAGCACTGTAGCGTCATTGATGCTTTTAAACGGCATTCGCGTTATTGATGCCGACACGATTGCGCATCAGATTCTGGCAGAACATCGTGAATGGGTAGCAGAAACATTCGGCGACGTTTATGTCTCTAAAAGAGGGGTCGATCGTCACGCTTTAGGAAAAGTCATCTTTAGTGATTCTGAAAAAAAAGAGACGCTAGAGCAGTTTTTGCATCCTAAAATCCGTACTGAAATTGAGAAACGCAGTGAGGAACAAGACCGCTTTCGCTTCCCGTATCTTATCGATATTCCGCTCTTTTTTGAAAAAAAAGGCTATGATATCAAAGAGTCTGTTGTGGTCTATGCTCCAAAAGAGATTCAGCTGGAGCGTTTTATGAAACGTAACGGATTTTCAAAAGAGGAGTCATTAAAGCGTATGGCATCACAGATGGATATTGACGCAAAACGAGCATTGGCAACATATGTGATTGACAACAGCAGCAATTTGAAACATCTTCAGCAGGAGTGCGAGGCGTTTGTTGCGATGATTCAGGAGAAGTACAACGATGAGGAGAGCAGACATGATGGTAGCAAAATACAGTGCAAGCGGTAATGACTTTGTCATATTTCATAGCTTTGTGAAATCAGATCGTTCGGCATTGGCGCGAACCTTATGCCATCGTCACAACGGTATCGGCGCCGATGGTATGATTGTACTGTTACCGCATGAACAGTACGATTTTGAGTGGGAATTCTATAACAGCGACGGGTCGCGTGCGCAAATGTGCGGTAACGGGTCGCGTGCAGCTGCGCACTATGCACAGCGCCATGCTCTGGCACCTTCGATAATGACCTTTATGACCGAAGCCGGCACTATCGGTGCCGAGGTTCACGGCAACATGGTTACGAGCGATTTGACACCGCCGCATATTTGCGAAAAAGGGATCTACAGCAATGCCAAAGAGTGGTGGCTTATTGATACGGGTGTACCGCATCTGGTCACTTTTGATGCGCCGATGGAACACCTTAATCTGAGTGAAGCACGGGAACTACGCGAACGCTACAATGCCAATGTCAATATAGCCGCAGTACTCCCCGACGGCAATTTGCGAGTACGTACTTATGAGCGCGGTGTTGAAGATGAGACATTGGCGTGCGGTACGGGTATGGCGGCCGTGTTTTACAGAGCGCTTGTCGAAGAGCGTATTTCAGGAGATTGCAAAGTTTTTCCAAAAAGCGGTGAAACACTTTATTTGGGAATGCGTGAAGAGACCATCACTTTTAAAGGCACGGTAACAGCGTGTTTTGAAGTGAGCTGGAATGATCCGTTTTAATAGAGCTGCATTACCGCTTCTCATACTCTTTTTACCGCTAATAATCAATGCGTCAGGTAGTGATGCCAGTTATGCAAATATGACCGACATCACGAAAAAAAAGCGTGCATTTATTGCCATGATGCTTCCAAAAATTCATCAGGAAAACTATAAAATCCTTAAAGAGCGCCATTTTGTACAGCAGTTTTTTAAGCAGAGACTTTTTTTAAACAGTTCACGTTCCCGCCGTGATATTGAACAGCTTAATGCCTTAGCCAAAAAATATAAGATTAAAGATCTCTATAATGAGCGCAAGTTTTTAAAACGGATTAATCAAATCCCCGTTGCTTTAGTCTTGGCGCAGGGCGCATTGGAGTCGGCATGGGGGGAGAGCCGTTTTGCACGTGAAGCCAACAATATTTTTGGGCAGTGGACGTATGAAAAAGACGGGATGGTGCCGCTCTATCGAGCAGCAGACAAACAGCATAAAATTAAACGTTTTAAGAGTATTAATGACTCTATCGCCGCGTATATGTTAAACCTTAATCGCAATAAAGCCTATCGTGCTTTTCGAAACAAGCGTGAAATATATACCCGTGACAAGAAGATTTTTAGCGGTTTGGAAGCTGCCGATACCATGCAAAATTATTCAGGTATCGGTAAGGAATATAACCTTATTTTAAAAAAAGTCATACGCAAAAATCACTTTGGAGCGTTTGATAACAGAGCGGTACAGCGCGAGTTATAGTACCTATAATCCTGCTGCTTCAATGTTTTTAGCTTGAGTGTCGGCAATGAGCGGGTCAATAATCTCATCTAAAAGTCCTCCGGTCATAATCTCGTTAAGACGGTAAAGGGTCAGTGTAATGCGATGGTCGGAAATGCGGTTTTGCGGATAGTTGTAGGTACGAATACGGCCGCTTCGATCGCCCGTACCGACTTGATCTTTACGAGCGGCACCCTCTTTTTCCATGGCCTCTTGCATTTGCAGGTCGTAAAGGCGGGCTTTAAGTACCTTCATGGCTTTTTCACGGTTTTTATGTTGGGACTTTTGGTCTTGATTGGTAACAACAATACCCGTGGGAAGATGCGTAATACGCACGGCCGAATCGGTAGTATTGACAGACTGTCCGCCGCACCCGGAAGAGCGCATGACATCAATTTTAAGATCGTTGGTATCAATATCGATCTCAACATCATCGACTTCTGCCATAATAGCTACGGTAATGGCAGAGGTATGTACCCGTCCTTGCGATTCTGTTGCGGGAACCCGCTGCACCCTGTGGGTACCGCCTTCATATTTCATGCGACTGTAAACATTGTCCCCTTTGATGAGGGCAATAATCTCTTTGTATCCGCCTGAATCCGAAGGGCTTGAACTCATCAGTTCAACGTTCCAGCCTTTAACATCGGCATAGCGCAAATAGGCATTGAACAGGTCACCGACAAAAATAGCCGCTTCATCGCCTCCGGTTCCTGCACGCATTTCAATGATTGTATTGCGGTCATCATTGGGGTCACGCGGCATCAGAAGAATCTTAATCTCTTCTTCGAGCATCGGTACTTTGGCTTCAAGCTCTTTAAGCTCTTCTTTGGCCAGTTCACCGAGTTCGGGATCGCCTAACATCTCTTTGTTGTCACTAATATCTTGCAGTATCTGGCGGTATGCTTTGGCTTTGTCGACAATCTCTTGAAGGGCAGATTGCTCTTTGGAAAGTGCCGTCATTTTTTTGATATCTGAGGAGATGTCAGGAGCACTGAGCAAGTCGCTCAGTTCATTGTAACGGGTAATGAAAGGGGTGAGTTTTTCCGCTAGCATGAATGCTCTAAAAAACTACTATAACGCGTTAACAGCTTGGTGTAAACGGCTAATTTTTCGAGAAGCAGTCTCTTTTTTGAGAATACCTTTACTGACAAATTTGTGAATTTGTTGATTGGCAACTTTGAATGCTGCAGTAGCCTCTTCCTTGTTTCCTTCATCGATAGCGCTTCGAACGGCTTTGACGATGTTTTTTAAACGAGTACGATAATATCGGTTACGCTCAGTACGTTTTTCAGTCTGGCGGATACGTTTTAATGCTGACTTATGGTTTGCCATCGCATTTATCCTTATCAAATTTTTTTTAGGGTAGAATACTACCTTAAACAATCTTAAATTTAAGTTATGTTTAAACGATTGTCCAAGAAAATACAATAAATTAGGAGTGTAAATGAAATTATTTGGAACTGATGGAGTCCGTGGAGAAGCCGGTACCTTTTTACATGCAGAACGCGCGATGCGTGTGGCCATGGCTGCGGGAATTTATTTTAAAAAAGATGCCAGTACCAAAAAAATTTTAGTAGGTAAAGATACGCGACGCAGCGGTTATATGATTGAGACCGCCATTGTAAGCGGTCTCACGGCAGTGGGTTATGATGTCATTCAAATTGGCCCGATGCCCACGCCCGCCATTGCTTTTTTAACGGAGAATATGCGTTGTGATGCCGGCATTATGATCAGTGCGTCGCACAATTCGTTTGAAGATAACGGCATTAAGTTTTTTGATGCGCACGGCAACAAGCTGCCCGAAGAGGTCGAAGAGAGTATCGAGAAGATTTTTAACAGTAAAAAGGGGCTGATCAAAGCGGCACACGCCGTAGGTAAAGAGATCGGTGCAGCCAAACGGATTGATGATGTCATCGGCCGCTACATTGTTCAGTTAAAAAATTCGTTCCCTAAAGATATTAACTTGCACGGTTTGCGCATTGTGCTCGATACGGCAAACGGCGCGGGTTATATTGTCGGTCCGACGGTTCTGGAAGAGTTGGGTGCGGAGGTTATTGTATTGCACAATCACCCCAATGGACACAATATTAACGACGGATGCGGTGCATTGCACACCAAAGATGTTCGTGATGCGGTACGAAAATATCGAGCCGATTTAGGCATTGCGCTAGACGGTGATGCCGACCGTTTGGTTGTGATTGATGAAAAAGGCGATGAAGTCGACGGGGACCATCTTATTGGTGCTTTGGCACTCTATTTTCAAGAGCGCGGCATGCTCAAAGGTAACGGAGTGGTCACAACGGTAATGAGTAACCAAGGTCTTGAAGATACACTTAAAAAGCACGGATTAAAGCTCTACCGCTCCAACGTCGGCGACAAGAACGTGCTGGATGTTATGCATAAAGAGGGCATTAACTTCGGTGGTGAGCAGAGCGGACATGTGATTATGCATGATTATGCAAAAACCGGTGACGGATTAATGAGTGCCCTTCAGGTGCTGGCACTGGTCATTCGAAGCGGTAAAAAGGCCAGTAAAGTATTGCGCCCGTTTGCACTCTATCCGCAAAAACTTTTAAATCTTAAAGTCTCGGAGAAAAAACCGCTCGATAAGATTAAAGGACTTAAAGAGAAGCTAGCCGACATTGAGGCATTGAACATACGCCATCTGATTCGTTACTCCGGTACGGAAAACCTGTTGCGCATTCTTCTTGAAGGTAAAGAAGCCGACGTGGTCGATACAGAGCTTGAAGCGCTTGGAGCACTGCTGAAGAAAGCTCTTAATGGTTAAAAACGTTCTTTCGCTCGTATTGGCGCTGGTCGGTATTTTTATTGTTGACCAAAACCTTAAAAGCATATTCTTAGAGGGTTATCGCTATTACGGCGAAGTGATTGACCTGATTCTTGTCTACAACAAAGGCGTGGCGTTTTCAATGCTCTCTTTCTTGGACGAGTGGCTCAAATGGCTTCAGTTGGGAGTGATGGCGGCGGTTTTGGTTTATGTATTGCGCCTGAACAAGCGTTGCTATATGATTCCTGTGGGTATGTTGTTGGGTGCAGGTCTCTCGAATGTTTACGATCGATTTGTTCACGGCGGTGTGGTCGATTATGTCTATTGGCACTACAAGTTTGATTTTGCTGTTTTCAACTTTGCAGATGTTATGATCAATGTATCGGTAGGGGTACTGTTACTGTTGCATTGGAAAGAGCAGTGGTGCTCACAACTGGACTCGAACCAGTGACTCTTACCTTGTCGAGGTAATACTCTACCAACTGAGTTATGCGAGCGTTAAACGGACGATGGTCTCTGTTTTGTGGTGCGGATGAGAGGACTTGAACCTCCACGCCTTGCGGCACCAGATCCTAAGTCTGGCGTGTATACCAATTTCACCACATCCGCGTGGTTTATAAAAAAGTGTTGGAATTATACCAACGAAACCTTAAACAAAAATGGCACGCCCTAAAGGATTCGAACCTTTGACCGATGCCTTAGAAGGGCATTGCTCTATCCAGCTGAGCTAAGGACGCATCACTGACTAAATGGTACGCCCGATAGGATTCGAACCTATAACCGTCGGTGCCGAAAACCGATACTCTATCCAGTTGAGCCACGGGCGCGACTTTGATGCTGTCAATATGTAAATTTTTAATGTAATTTGATCTCTATTTATGTCACTGTATGGGGTGAGATACGGGATTCGAACCCGCGACCCCCGGCACCACAAACCAGTGCTCTAACCAGCTGAGCTAATCTCACCGTCAGTAAAAAAATAGAAAAAAGTGGTCGGGGTGAAAGGACTCGAACCTTCGACCCCCTGGTCCCAAACCAGGTACTCTAACCATACTGAGCTACACCCCGACACGGTTCGCTAAGATAGCCAAAGCTAAATTAGTGAGGCGAAATTATAGTTTATTTTACCTGCTTTGTCAATAGAATACGGCTTTAAATAATTAAAGGGTATACTCCCTGTAGAGTATTTCATGAAACAGGAGCAGATTGCCGTATGATTGAGAGAATTAAAACGCTGTTGTTGGACCATCAGATTAATCCGGCTTCAACCATTGAATATGAGGTCAACGGAGAATTACATGTATATTCTCTCGAGCAGATTGCTGCGGCATATATGGAAGCGTCAGAAGCGTCGCAGCATATTTTTGTAGAGGCACTTGAAAAAGCACTGCACGAAGGAAAAAAGGGCGTGCAGAGCTATTTTGAGAAGATGGGGCAACTGCTCTTAATGAGTACGCTCTCCCAACAGTTTGAAACTTAGAACTGTATCATGCCGTCAATGGGTGAGGATGCCGTAGCATAAGGACGTTTGGGGATACGTCCGCTAAGATAGCTCATACGTCCTGCCTGAACGGCATGTTTCATGGCTGCAGCCATTAGCATAGGATTGTCAGCTTGGGCAATAGCGGTATTGGTGAGTACTCCGTCAGCGCCCAGCTCCATAGCATAAGCGGCATCACTGGCACAACCGATACCGGCATCGACAATAACAGGTACGCTGACTGCTTCGCGAATAAAGACGATGTTGTAAGGGTTTTGAATACCCAGACCCGAACCGATCGGTGCGGCCAGCGGCATAACGGCATGTGCTCCGGCATCTTCAAGACGTTTTGCCATAATGGGATCGTCTGAGGTATAGGCCATAATGGTAAAACCCTCTTTGGCAAGAGTCTTGCAGGCTTCAATGGTCTCAAGGACGTCAGGATAGAGGGTTTTTTGCGTATCACCGATGACTTCCAGCTTAATCAGATCAATACCCGTAGCTTCACGGGTGAGTCGAAAGGTGGTAATGGCCTCTTCCGCACTTACGCATCCTGCCGAGTTGGGTAAAAACTTCACATTGGTGCCGGCAAAAGTATCACGAAGATTTTCTTTGTCCGGATCGGTAATGTTGAGACGACGCACCGCAACGGTAATGAGTTCTGAACCGCTTGCCAGCGTCGCCTCTTTGGTGGTTTGAAAATCTTTATATTTTCCACTTCCTACAATGAGGCGGCTACCCAGTTCATAGCTGCCGATGGTTAAAATAGTATCCATAGTAATTGCTCCCGATAGTTTGCTATGCTGCTTTATATCATAACGATTCTGTTAGCAATCTTATTTCAAATCATTAAGCAGACCAATAATGGCTTTTGGCAAGATTTCGTACTCAATAGCACGGATTTTTTTATGAAAGCTTTGAAACGATTCGTCTGTATCTCGCTGAAATGCCTGTTGCAAAATAACGGCACCGCCGTCAAGCTCTTCGGTGACATGGTGGACGGTGGCACCGGCCAGTGGGTCTGCACTGTAAAAACTGCGCTCAAGGGCATGGGCGCCTTTAAAGCGTGGAAGCAGTGAGGGGTGAATGTTGATGGCTTTTAGCTGTGAGGTAAACACCGGAGTGACAATGCGCATAAATCCTGCCATGACACACAGGTCGATGCAGTAGGATTGCAGTATGGCGACAAGGTGTTGGTCAAATGCTTCTCGCGTCTTAAAATGTCGGTGTTCAAGAACTCTTACGTCAATACCGGCATGTTTGGCTTTGATGATACCGTTGGCATTGGGATTGTCGGTAAGTGCGCAGACAATATGACAGGTATTGCCGTGTACGGTCTCAATGAGGTTTTGTAGATTTCCTCCTTCACCGCTGAAAAGTACGGCTATACGCTTCATAACGTAGCGATACTCTCAATCAGAGTTTGCGGTGTGAGCGCATAAGAATTTTGTGAAAAAGTACGTGCGGCAAGCGTATGGGCAAGCGAGGCATGGATGGCAGCATCCAGTGGTGCATAGCCTTGTGCTAAAAGCGATCCAATGAGACCGCTTAAGACATCGCCGCTGCCCCCTTTGGCAAGACAGTTGCTTCCCAACGGATTGATGTAGAAATAGGTACCGTAGCCAATAATGACATTGGCGCCTTTGAGCAGAAGTACGGCATGCGGATAGTGTCGGCAAAACTGTTCAACATAGCTAAAGCGATCGCGCTGTAAGGTAGCAATATCAATATCGGCGATACCGCACTTTTTTAAGACAGTTGTAAACTCTTTCGGATGCGGGGTAAGGATGATATTGCGGCGTTGCAGTAAGGAAGGAAACAGAGGATGCGCAAAGATATCGGCATCCAGAATCAGAGGAAGCGTATGGTTGAGATGGGCTTGAAGTTCACAGTCGGAGAATTCGTTGCCCAGTCCCATACCGACGGCCAGT
Source organism: Helicobacteraceae bacterium (assembly GCA_026988515.1). Taxonomy (GTDB): domain Bacteria; phylum Campylobacterota; class Campylobacteria; order Campylobacterales; family Sulfurimonadaceae; genus QNZR01. The sequence goes on from JALSLA010000090.1 coordinate 10,242, forward strand.
GCTGTTGTTGTTGACGGTAGTAGGTGGGACTGCATCAGTTCGTCAGGCAGTTGAACATTTTCATTCGAGAGCAGGGTTACCAAACCGGCACCGAAGCGAAAAGCGGCACGACCGGCAATCATGGCGGCACCTTGTTTTTCACCGCAAATGATACCCAGATGTCCGAAACTTCCTTTGTGGGTATTGTGTCGGTGTCGGTGCGGTAATTTGATATCATCAGCTTCCAAAAGGTTCCAATTGCTTGGTGTCTCATATACGGCACGACTGACGCCCAAATCAATAACATGAACGCTTCCGACAACATCTTTAGCGGCATCACTGAACATGGAGCGTTTGAGAGCGCCCATGCAGAGGGTGATGTCGGCATGAAACACAGCCGATTCCAAGCTGCCGTCACGATGTAGTCCCGAAGGAACATCACAAGAAATTTTAACAGCTGAGAGGGCATTAAGACGTTGTAACAGTGATGCGGTAGGCGCATCAAACGATCGTGAAAAACCTGTACCGAACAGCGCATCAATAACAATGTCGGCAGCAGAGAGTGTTTTGCAAACGCTCACACCGACCTTTTCGGCACGCCGCAGCTGCAACTGTGCCATTGGCGACTTGACACCGTAGGGCAGATAGACAGAGACGGCATAGGTTCCGTGCAGTATGCGTGCCAAAGCGATTCCGTCAGCACCGTTATTGCCGCTACCACAGACAATAAGAACAGAGTGGCCGGTATTAAAGTGCGCGGCTATATATTCCCGCATCCCGTCTGCCGCATGTTCCATTAAGATATCTTCACTGAGTTCAAACTCATGATAGCATCGCCGATCCAGCGATTCGGTCTCATCAAATATTTTTTGCATGTTGCTATTATATCAGTAGTGAGTTAAAGGCTCTTTGAGATATAATCGCATTTATGAAAAACTATTTAGAGATAGCCAAAGAGACGCTGCATATTGAAGCAAAAACCCTTGTTGATGCGGCAGAAAACCTAGAAACAGACTTTAGTGATGCTGTTGAGATGATCTTTTCGTGCCATGGCAAGCTCATTGTTACGGGAGTAGGAAAATCGGGACTCATTGGAGCTAAGATGGCGGCAACATTTGCTTCCACGGGTACACCGAGTTTTTTTCTGCACCCGACTGAAGCACTGCACGGCGATTTGGGAATGATCGGCAAAAACGATGTGGTATTGGCTATTAGTTACAGTGGCGAGAGCGAGGAACTGAGTTCAATTTTACCGCACATTAAGCGGTTTGACATTCCGCTGATCGGGATGACGCGACAGATCGATTCGACGCTGGGACGATACAGCGATGTCGTGATTCGGGTTACGGTTGAAAAAGAGGCCTGCCCGTTGGATATTGCACCCACAAGTTCAACGACACTGACTCTGGCTCTTGGTGATGCTCTGGCAATCTGTCTCATGAAAGCGCGCAATTTTGCCAAAGAAGATTTTGCGGCATTTCATCCCGGCGGGGCACTGGGCAGACGGCTTTTTGTCAAAGTAAAAGACATTATGCGTCAAAACAATTTGCCCATTATTGCACAGAACAGCCCTATGAAAGAGGCAATAATTGCTATTGGTGAAGGGCGTCTGGGTACGGTGTTTCTAGTTGATGATTCCGGTACGATGGTCGGTATTTTAAGTGACGGTGACGTGCGTCGCGCACTCATGCAAGCGCAATTTTCGCTAGAAACTCCGGCATTGACGTACGCGACTAAGAACCCTATTGCCATCAGTGACGCGGAGATGCTTGCCAGTGACGTACTGGTTCTTATTGAGCGTAACAAAATACAAATTTTAGCCGTCACCGATGATACGGGACAGGTGAAAGGGGTGGTGCATCTGCACGATCTCGTCGAAAAAGGAATAGCATCATGATGCGTTTAAACAAGTTTATTGCCCACTACTCCTCCTACTCACGCAGAGAAGCAGACAAGGCCATTCAAGAAGGGTATGTCAAGGTGGAAGGTGCCGTGCAGACCAATCCGGCCACACAGGTAGATGAGCGTTATGCCAAGGTGGTTATTAGCGGTAAAAAAATTGTACCGACGGATCAATTTACCGTTATTGTTTACAACAAGCCCAAAGGGGAACTGGTGACCAAAAAGGATCCGCGCGGACGTAAAACGATCTACGATACATTGGAAAAAAAGTACAAACACTTCATTCCTGTGGGAAGGCTCGATTATGCCAGTGAAGGGGTGTTGTTACTGACCGATGCCTCTCGCGTGGCTACAACATTAATGAACTCCGACTTGCAACGTATCTATAAGGTAAAAATTCGCGGTACCGTTTCTGAATTGATGGAACAAGCCATGCAAGAGGGGTTGACGCTAGACGATGCGACGGCAGGGGCGCATGCACATTCGAGTATTACGACAATGACTTTTGCCCCGTTTCTTGCCTATCACGTTCAGAAAAACACGCCAAACTACTCCATCTTAAAAGTTGCCATCAGTGAAGGGCAAAATAGAGAGTTACGCCGTTTTTTTGCACACTTTGGCACGGATGTAACCGACTTGAAGCGCATTGACTTTGGCGGTATAGAACTTAATAATCTGCCGACGGGCAAGAGCCGGTTTTTAACGCGTAGCGAGTACCGTACGCTGCATCAATTTCTTAAAGAAGCGAAAGTAGTGTAGTCATGGCAGACTGGACACGGCAATTACGTCCGCAATGCTTTGATGATGTCGTCGGACAGGAGCATCTGTGTGCTACTGAGGCACCGTTACGACAGTTGTGTGAGAACGGTGCTTTAGGACATAGTTTTTTTTACGGTCCTCCGGGGAGCGGTAAAACAACATTGGCACGCATTATTGCTTCGGTAATGGATCTGCCGTGGTATGAATTTAATGCCACATCACTGAAAATCGAGCAACTGCGTAAAATATTTGAGCAGTACAACAATACGTTGCAGCGACCGCTGATTTTTATTGATGAGGTACATCGCTTGGCAAAAAACCAGCAAGAGGTACTCCTTCCGGTTATGGAGGCTAACACGGTGTTAGTTATGGGAGCTTCTACCGAAAACCCTTTTTTTTCCCTAACTGCAGCTATACGATCGCGTTCATTACTCTTTGAACTCTACCCGATTAAGCGTGAAGCGTTAGAAGAACTTTTACGCAATGTTATTGAGTGTCACAATTTACATGTAGATGCCGAGGCACGAAAATACCTTCTTGCCAGTAGCGGCGGTGATGCCCGCGCGATGATAAAGCTTTTGGAGTTTGCGTCCTCCGTGAAGAGAGATGTTGATGTTGCATTACTGCAGTCACTATGCCCCAAAGCATTGATACCGGGAAGTTGTGAAGCCGAAGAGCACTATGATCTGATATCGGCACTGATTAAAAGTATTCGCGGCAGTGACGCCGATGCGGCTATTTACTATTTGGCACGCCTTATTGAAGGAGCAGAACCGCCCGAATTTATTGCACGGCGTTTGGTGATTTTAGCTTCTGAAGATATCGGCAATGCCAATCCGAATGCACTCACGCTTGCGGCTTCGGCAATGACAAGTGTGCGTAGCATCGGCTATCCTGAAGCACGTATTATTTTGGCGCAAGCAGTTATCTATCTCTGTGGTTCGCCAAAATCCAATGCTTCGTACGCAGCTATTAACAGTGCCCAAAAAGCGGTACGTTCCGGAGAGATACTGGATATTCCAAAAGGTATTAAACAGCACAATGAAGACTACAGGTATCCTCACGATTTTGGAGGATGGGTCGCGCAGGAGTATTTAAGCAAGCCGCTTCATTTTGTGACGCTTAAAGAGGTCGGCTATGAAAAAAAGATGAAGGCGTGGTTTAAAGCATTGCATGAATATGCCGATAATAGACAGTGAGGCTATTAACAGAGCATTAACGTAAATTGGTAAAAATTGCTTGTGGTCAGGTGTAGAAAGCAAGCTCGAGTGCTTTTTACACATTATAATAGCTCGCATTGGGATGATAGACCACTAGTGCTGATGTTGACTGCTCCGGATGAATCTGAAACGTTTCACTCAGTTCTATTCCTTCCTCTTCAGGACGTAACAGTTTAAACAATGCTACATTGAGTTCCAAATCGGGACAGGCGGCATAGCCGAACGAGTAGCGAGAACCTTGGTAGCGGTTCATGCGGACATCGCTCAGTGTATTACCTTCCCCTTCGGATATGTTAAGATCAAGACGAATCTGTTTGTGTGCCATCTCTGCAAGGGCTTCGGCCAACTCCACACCCAATCCGTGAAACTGGTAGTATTCATTGTAGTTGCCCGCATCATAGATGCTGCGCTCGACATCACTGAGTTTTGCACCGGCACTGACACAGGTCAAAGCGACGACATCGTGGCGATCACGGTGGAAAAAATCACTGATGGCACGGTGCGGTTTTTTGCGTTGACGGGGAAAATCAAAATGATATTCAGCACGGCTGATAACATGCTCAAGCGTATCGGTACAAATGTCGTGTGCACTGTGCCAGCCCTCATCTTCATGAAAAATCAACAATGTGTTGTCATCACTGCGGCAGGGCCAGTAGCCGTAGAGAATGGTCGGTTCAAAAAGCTCTTCTTCAAGAAAGCGTCGTTTGAGTTTTTCGTATGCCGGCCAAACAATCTCATCAAGCTGTTTGGCATACGCCTCTTTACTCATTCCTTTGGAGCTGTAGCCCCAACGGGATTTAAACAGAAGTTTGTGGTTGATCCACTCAAAAGCAAGTTCCATCTGTGCCGGTGTGAGTGTCAGTTTTCGCCGCCCCCAAAACGGTGGTGTCGGAACGACAACATCACGTGAAGGCATAACCAGCTCTTCAAAAGGAGGTATAACAATGTCGTTGTTCTGTGCGGGTGGTGCATCTTCATGCTCTTTAGGGTGTAAGTCGGTGTCGAAATTACCCGATTCTATGCGGCTCATAGCTGTCACTCCGTCAAAAGCATCTTTACAGTAAAAAATAGGGCCGTTGTAAAAAGGACGGCAAAAATCATCTATAAACGAGCGAGTCAGCGCCGCACCGCCTAAAAGAATCGGAATATCAATACCAGCTTCTCGCATCGTTTCAAGATTTTCTTTCATCACTTGAGTCGATTTTACCAGTAGCCCACTCATACCGATGGCTTGGGCATTGGACTCTTTAAGTGTTTTTAAAAACTGATCCAGTTCCACTTTAATGCCGAGATTGATAACCTTAAAGCCGTTATTTGACAGAATAATATCGACAAGATTTTTGCCCACATCGTGGACATCGCCCTTGACCGTGCCTAAAATTAATGTGGTATCGACGGCTTTGTCAATTTTTGGAAGGTAGGGGTTGAGGTAATCGACAGTTGCTTTCATGGTTTCGGCACTTTGAAGCACGAAAGGCAGTTGCATCTGTCCCGATCCGAAAAGTTCGCCGACAACTTTCATGGCATCAATGAGAATTTCATTAACGATTACTTCGGGAGCGATGGTATGACGCACCTCTTCTACCAGTGGTATCATGCGCTCTTTGTCACCGTCCATCAAGAGTTTGGCAATTTTTTCCGTATCGCTTAACTGTTGATACTCTGCATCTTCTGCCTGGGTGTCAATAGCCTCTTTGGAGCTGAAATGGTCAATAAAATCAAAAAGAGCCTGACCATCAGGCTTGGTATCAAAGAGGAGGTTGTTGCACACGTCTTGATCGATCTGAGAAATTTTATTGAGCGGGATGATGTGTTTGACGTTAATGATGACTGCGGTTAATCCTGCACGGATACAGTGGTCCAAGAAGATGGAGTTCAGATAGGGACGGGCATCTTTGTGAAGTCCGAACGAAATATTTGAAAGCCCCAATACCGCACCGACCTCGGGGTGTTTCCGGCGGAGTAGCTTAATGGCTTCAATGGTTTGTATGGCGGCATCACGATACTCTTCGTCACCGCTACCCACCGTAAACGTGAGTAGGTCAAAAACTAAATTTTTAGGGTCAAGTCCATGCTTTTTGGTAGCAAGCTCATAGATACGTTCGGCCACTTCAATTTTTCTGGCAACACTTTTGGCCATACCCGTTTCATCAATGGTCAAACAGACCAGCGCCGCCCCGTATTTTTTTGCCAACTGGCAGATTACGTCAAACTTTTCGATGCCGTCTTCCAGATTGACAGAGTTGATAATAGGCTTGCCGCCAATAAGTTTGAGCGCTGTTTCTAAGGCAGAAACCTGTGTTGAATCAGGCATGAGCGGCAGGTTGATTTTTTGGGCATAGAGGCTCATGACTTCATGCATATCTCGGTTTTCATCACGACCGGCGAATCCGACGGAGAGATCAATGACATGCGCACCGGCACGAACCTGTTGTTGGGCAACACTTAGCGTGCCTTCGTAATCTTCGGCCAAAAGCAGTTCACGAAACGCTTTTGAGCCTGTGGCATTGGAGCGTTCACCGATAAGCAACGGTGCAGGGTTTTGCATGAGGGCGACATTGCTAAAAAGTGATGCCAAGGAGGTCTCTTGAGAGCCACGCGCCTTTTTAGGCGTGATGGGAGTGACGCGATTGACCAAAGCACGAATATGTTGTGGCGTGGTACCGCAGCATCCACCCAAAAAACTCACCCCGTCGTACTGTAAAAAGCGCTCTTGATGGCCGGCAAACTCTTCGGGTCCCATGGGGTAGTAGGTGTAGCCGCCACGATTTTGCGGCAGTCCGGCATTGGCATGAACGGAGATGGGTTTTCCCCACCCTTGACTTAAGGTTTTAATATGCTTTTCGACCTGTTCGGGACCCGTACCGCAGTTAAAACCGAGCGAGAGAATATCAAAGGGTTCTAAAATGGTAGTGATTGTCTGCACATCGGTTCCAATGAGCATGGTTCCGGAGAGTTCAATAGTGACGGAGACCATAATGGGCAGATCGGTACGGCACTCTGTGTTGGCTGCTTCACATGCATGAAGCGCTGCTTTGATCTGTAGCGGATCCTGACATGTTTCGAGCAAAAATATGTCACACCCTCCGTTAATGAGACCCATGGCACACTCTTTGTACCCCTTAAACATCTCGTCATAGTGGATATGTCCCAAAGAGGGGAGCTTGGTTCCCGGTCCGATAGAACCTAAAACATAACGGGGATGTTCGGGTGTTGCAAAGGCATCGCACATCTCTTTCACCAGAGCGGCACCGGCGTAACTGAGTTCATAGGCACGCTCGCCAATGCCGTACTCATCGAGTACCCAGGAAAAAGCACCAAAAGTATTGGTGGTAATAAGATCGGCACCGGCAGAAAGATAAGCACTGTAGATGGAGCGCATTACATCAGGTGCGGTGACATTTAAAATTTCGTTGCAGCCTTCATTGCCTTCCCATGCCGCTTTTGGAATATCTTTGTCATGTTCTTGCAGTTGCGTTCCCATTGCTCCGTCAATAATAAGCGGGCGGGTGGCAATGGTCTGGAGTAGTTGTTGTGTTATGGACATGAAACATCTTTTTTACATGTAAATCGTAGCGGCATTTTAGCCAAGTGGAGCATAAAGCTCAATGAGACATGTCAGGATACAAGAAGAAGTTAAGCTTAAATGTTCTATTTGAGAAGATTTTCGAGCATCCAGCTGTTTTTAGAGGATTGTTTCAGTCGTTTGATAATGCAGCGTTCCAGTGCACTAACACTTTTTTTGGTTGCCATGGTTTCTCCTTTGTTTTAAATTGATGAAATTATAACAAAGAAGAATTACCAGAGTGTTACGATGTGATTATTTACTCCCGCATTTACCGTTGCCGCATTTCATGGCTTCAGGACTCTTTGCAGCGGCTTTGTCTTTGTTACAGTCGCATTTTTTAGCTTTTTTCTCACCGTTGCAAGCAGGCGTTTCAATTGCTTTTTTCCCTTGACATCCACATGATGAACAGGCGCTGAGCGATGAGGTGCCAAGACCGCTAAAGAGTGCTACGGCAATACATACCGCTACGAGGTTAAATCGTTTCATGATGATCCTTTTTTATAATAGTGCAGATCATATAGAAAAAAAGATAATAGCGGGTTTAGATTTTTTTAATACGTCGTGGTATGCAGTTGCAAATCAGTTTTAAGACGCTCTGCGAGTTCATGCATTTTTTGTTGCCATGAAGCCTGTTTAAAATCTTGCTGAATACGGTAGTAGCAACGTTTGTTACGAAAAACTTCCAATCTGACATAACCGTCAAAATCGGATCCCAATGCATTGGCAATCGGGTTGCGGCAGGCATTGACTTCGTAGTGAATACCCTGAAGTGTAAACAGACACGAGTCGCTGATGTTGACATCGCTAAAGAGGGTATGCAGCAAGCGATAAAGATCATCGTGAGTGCGATCAATACGAAGACAAGAGACCTTAAACGGTTTTGCAATACACCATTGCGTATAGATGTTGCTCTCACACCCGCTACACAGCAAGAGTGTACACAGTAGTAATGTTAATGCTGTAGCGCGTTGCACCATGACCGCATTGCTTCGTTGGCTACAGGATTGGGAGCCTCTAAAAAAGAGAGTACAAAAGATTCGCCCATATCGGCAACGCCGATAGAACGGGGGCGAACAGCTAAAATAAGCGGATCGGGCAGCTCTTTTCCGAAACAGAAGAGAATATTTTTGGCATCGTGAATACCGGTCGCAATGGTAGACTCTTGAAGTGAACAGGTGTGTGAGAAGTGATCAAACCGACCGATATATGTCGCAACGGTATGGGCCTCTATGTGTACTTGAAGGGCATCTAAAACAGCATCGACATTCCGGTACGCGGTTGCCTCTTTTTTCAGGGTCAGTGTTAGAATTGGATACTGCTCTTTATAGTGTAGTTGTGTCATAATATTCCTTTGGATTATAGCCCCGGAAGTCGAGGAATTTTTCCCAGCTTGGAGTAACGGCAGTATGCTCCCCACCCTTTTTTCATCCAATGTCCGACAACGGGCAGGGGAATCATCAGGGCACGTTTGTCATCACGATAGACAAATGCTGCGCCGTCACCACTGTCCATAATGCACAAAATATTGAGATGTTCACGATACCCTTGACGCGTTGCAACGTTACTGTCGCGCGCTGCCATATTAAAAGCAACCAAGCGTGCCATAACTTCGGCAATGTGTCCTTGTTTGGCGCGCCATGCAGGGCCTTCGAGTGCTGCACAGTCACCAATGGCATAGACGTTGGTAGCTTCACCGGCATCATTGAGCACCTCACAAAAATCATTGATCCGAACAAATCCGGCTTCATTGAGAGGCAGATCGGATGCTTTGAGTACAGCATGCCCGTCGCCGGCAGGAATAAAGAGGGTGAGATCGCTTTTAAGCTGTGAATCGTCTTCAAAAACAATGCCATCATGCGTAAAAGCGGTAATCTTTTTACCGAAGTAACGGGTAATATTGAGACGAGAAAAATAGCGATCCATCATGCGAAGCGCTTGAGATCCCATACGCGCACCGGGCTCTTTCATAGGAGCGAAAAAGTTTAGGTCAAAACGGTCACGAATTCCTTTCTTTACAAGGAGATGATGGATATTAAAAAGCAGCTCAAATCCGGGACCGCCGCGTACTGCGGAACTGTCGTTAGGGTTACTGCCAAAACCCATGGCAATAGTACCGCTGCCTTTGGCAATAAGGCTGTTTAATGCATCGCGAATTTGTAAGGAGACCTTTGGATCCCCGCAGATAGAGAGCGTATTTTCAATACCTTGATACGCTATTTTATGAGCACCCATCGCAAGAATGAGGTAGTCATATTCGCGGTATATTCCATAATTGCCGAGGGTAATTGTATTGGATTGAGAGTCAATGAGTGTCACCTCGTCAACGATGAGTGAAAAGCCGTGAATTGTTGCTAATTGATTGAGATCGATACAGACATCCTCGAAAGAGGCTTTGCCGGTAGGTATCCAGATGGAAGTGGGGTAGATATAAAAATAGTCTCTATCGCTTACAAGTGTTACATTGTAGTGTCTTTTTCGTAAGAAAATAGCTGCTTCAATACCGGCAAATCCTCCGCCTAAGATTAATACTTTTCGCATACAATACCCTTTTGCAATAACCGTTATCTGTTTGTACCATGGTGCCTTATTTGACGAATAAAGTCAAATAATATTACTATTTATACGTCATCTTAGCGATTAATTTACATGTAAATCGTGACATTAGCATCATTGTTGTTGCCGTGATTTTAGAATAGGGCGGTACAATAAAAAGAACAAACAAGGAGAAGCAATGAGAGAAGAACGCGCATTGATCGGCGGGGGATGTTTTTGGTGCATTGAAGCAGTGTATCATAAAGTAAACGGGGTGAAGCAAGCGCTAAGCGGCTATGCCGGCGGAAGACGACCCAACCCCAGTTATGAGTCGGTATGCAGTGGTGCTACCGGCCATGCGGAGGTGGTAGAGGTAGTATTTGATGCCGAGATTATTAGTTACCAAGAGATACTTGAAATTTTCTTTGCCATTCATAATCCGACAACGTTAAATGCGCAAGGTGCCGATAAGGGAACCCAGTATCGTTCGGTAATCTTTTACTACAATGATGAACAACGCAAGCAGGCAGATGGGGTTATCAATGCGGTGCAACAGCAGTGGCGTGATCCTGTTGTAACGGAATTGTCACCGGCACCCGAGTTTTATGCAGCGGAAGCCTACCATCAACATTATTATGCACGTAATCGTACGCAGGGATATTGTCAAGTAGTGATTGCGCCGAAACTTCAGAAGTTTATGACAGAATTTTCTTCTTTGGTAGAGAAAGAGTAATGGGAGCAAACCAGGAGCCGTGCTCCTTGGTTGTTACTTTTGCAGAATTGCTTCGACACGTCGGTTCTGTGCGCGACCCTCTTTGGTTTTGTTGGTAGCAACCGGACTGCTTTCACCTTTACCTACGGCAATGAGGCGATCGGCACTGATACCGTCTTCTATTAAGAGTTGTCGTACCGCCTCAGAGCGTTTCTTCGAAAGTTTTAGATTGTAAGGTTCCGTACCGATACTGTCGGTATGTCCTACAATTGTTGCCTTGTAGGGATTGCGTTTTAAATATTTTGCAAACGAAGAGATGCGTGATGTGGCACCATTGGTCACTTTTGCAGAATCGAATGCAAAGTTAACCAGCAGATCCATTTTTTCAGCACACCCTTTGGTATCAACAGCAAAACCTTTCGGCGTATCGGGGCAGTCGTCTTTAAAATCAGGAACACCGTCGCCGTCACTGTCAAGCGGACAGCCGGAAGCATCTACTTTTACGCCTTTAGGCGTGTTTGGACATTTGTCTTGACCGTTAGGCACGCCATCCCCGTCATCATCAGAGATAATAACAAGAGGTTTTTTCGCTACAACCGGTGCAGCCACCGCGGCAACCGCTGCTACAGGTGCCGCTTTGGGGACAAACCCAAAGTTGAGACCGGCTAAAAAGGTAATGCTCTGATCAATTGTACCTTTATTTAGTTTGTTGGCATAAATAGCCTCGAGTTTGAGCGCTACGTGATCGGCAAGAGCCACCTTAAAACCGGCGCCGGCATCGAAAATAACAGAGTCTCTGTTACCGTTTTCGATGTTGACACGACGATCAAGCTCGACGATTTCATAACCGGCACCCAGTTTGGCAAATGCCGTTACTTTGTCAGATTCGTGAAAATTACGTACTCCGTTTAAAAAAATACGCTGTACGGTAGTATCACCGCCGCCGCTGCGCGGCGAGTAGTAGTAGGCAAGTTCCGGACTAAAAAAACTGTTTTCAAATCCATTATATTGAAGTTCGGCTCCATAGACCCCTTTTGAGTCAAGTCCGGTAACGTCTTCATGCTCTGTAACACCGCCCATGAGACTAACCTCATAGTCGTATTGTGTTGCAAACAGCGAAGTTGTCAACAGCGCAGAAGAGAGTAGGAGTGATAGTTTTCTCATCCAATTTCCTTTTTGTTATATTTTATTGTGGCTATTATACAAAAAAAAACTTAGAAAATGAATTAAATGGGGAATTTTGTTAATTATCTCCAAGAAACGCTCCCGATGCGAGCCCTACTCTTTTAAAGGTTTGGGCTCTTTATTGATGAGTTTAATGGCAATCATGACCACAATGACTTGGAACAGTGCCGCTAAAATAAAGGCATAGTAGTGTAGCTGGTCAATGCTGTTGGCGTGATACGCCAAGGTGGCCATTGCAATGAGGAGGGTCAGAGGCATTCCGTGAGACAGACCGAGCAAGATCGCGTTACGATGACCTATGGTCTTGGCAAAAACACCGGCGCTGATGACACGCATGGCAATCATTCCCAAAGCAATGAGCGACGCTTTAAGAAGGAGTCCGTCCATGAGAATGGCGTCAAGCTTAAAGGAGCTGCCGATATAGACAAAAAAGATAGGCACCACAAAACCAAACCCAAAACTGGAGAGCTTTTCGGGCAGTTCATGTTTGTGTTCAAAAAAAGTAGGAATAAACATGCCGGCAATAAAGGCGCCAAAGGCTACTTCTAAATCCAGATAGATCATCATTGCAATCAGTAAAAAGAAGATGCCGATAGAGAGGCGAATGTCTTGTTCCTGATTGTCGGAGTGAGGCATCAGCAGTGTCGAGGTTTCGGGAAACCACCAAAACAGCAGCTGAAGCGCACGAAAGAGAATCAGCAAAAAAAGTAAAAAAAGCGCCAGTATGGCAATAATCTCAAAAAACTCACTGCCGGTACCGTGTTCCAATGCGGCAGAAGCGAGAGTAATTCCCGCAATACTGACGACTTCACCAATACCTCCGGCCGTCATTGAAAGGCTTACCCACGGAGTCTGTCCGTACTCTTTAGCCAGTTTTGCAATCAGGCCGACGGAGATAAGCGGCAGAAGTACCATAAAAATATTGCCCAAGCTAAAATAGAGTGAGAAGGCGACCGAAAACAGATACAGCAGGGCAATATAGAGCAGAATCCTTCGCAGTGTGGTTTTGTCAATTTCCAATACTTTTTTGAGATTGACCTCCGTTCCGGCAATGAACATAAGATACAAAAAGCCAAATTCGGCAACCAGCTCAAAGAGTTCAATGTGTTCGAGCAATCCTGCATAACCCAAAACCGCTCCAAAAATAATCTCAATGGGTGTGGTCGGAAGTTTGAGCAATTTCGCAAAAAACGGCGAAAAGATAATAATTAACGAGAGGGTAATAATTAAGATAATTTCGTGACTCATGGCGAAGCATCTTTGGGTGAGGTGGCAATACCCAGATGCAGTGCCTTGAGCATCTGTAGGTCTTTGTCGGCATCACATCCTGAAGTGGTCAGATAATTACCGATCACAATGGCGTTAACGCCGTGATTAAAAATTTCATGAGTGCGCTCTTTAAAGAGCAGTTCACGTCCTCCTGCCACCATAATACGATCGGCATTGGGCACCATTTCACGAGTGAGCCGCAATAAAGAGAGCGCCTCGTCAACGGTTAACGGATTGGGCGCCAACGGCAATGCGTTATTGTGATGGTAAAAGTTAACAGGCACGGAAATGGGGTTAAGCGACGCAATGGCGCGCAACATGTTAAGACGGTCATCATGAGACTCACCCAAACCGAAAATTCCGCCGGTTAACAGATTGAGTCCCGAGGCAGTAACATTTTCACAGGTGCTATAGCGTTCTTGCCACGAGTGGGTGGTACAGACATGGGGATAAAAAGCTTCAGAAGTCTCCAAATTGTGGTTATAAGCGGCAATGCCCGCTTTTTTAAGCGCATCAAGCTGTTCGCGGGATGCCGTGCCGTTGCACGCAATCAGTCGTAGCCGCGGTACGGCTTTGTTGAGGGTATGCGCTACGTTACAGACAAACTCCAAGGTTTTGTCATCAAGCCCTTTTTGTGCGGTTACCAGACAAAAACCGAGGGCTCCTTTACGCTCAATATAGCGCGCTTCATTAACGATGTCTTCAATCGGCTTGTGGTGGTAGCGTTCAATATCGGCACGGTATTTGACGCTCTGTGAACAGAACTTGCAATCTTCGTTACAGGTTCCGCTGTTGATGTTGCAGATGGAGCATAGAAATATTTTTTTCATGTGCTAGAGTCTTTCAAAGTAAAAATGCTGTTCATCATAGTGTTTACTTTTGTGCTTTCTGTGGTAGTAGGTGACCTGAAAGCTTGTGTCACTGACATCAAGCATGGCACACTCGGAGAGCGGTTTATTGCGAGCACAACTCTCACCGGGATTTAGAAAAAGCGTACCGTTTTTAAAGTCACACTCAAACAGATGGGTATGCCCAAAGAGAACAACCTCGGTATCGGCACTCATGTAAAAGGGAAGGTGCATCAGTTTAAATGTGGTCTGTGCCAGTTTGAAATAGTGAGGTTCTTGTACCAAATGGTACCGGTTGTGGTATTCATGAAGATGGGCATCGTTGTTACCGTACACGGCAATATAACGGACACCGCTGTGTTTGAGCTGCTCTAAAACAGCCGGTTCACCGATATCACCCGCATGAATCAAAAACTCCGCCCCCTGCTGCAGGAGGTGGTTAATGTTTTTTTGCGATCGTTTCACCTTGCGGTGCGTATCGGAAAGAATACCGATTTTCACGTCTTACTCCATCTCTTCGACAGGCGTACGGTGTTTACATGTAATGCACTCATACACCTCTTTGTTCCGATAGGTACGTTGTGCCAATGTTCCACTGCAGCCTTGTTGTGTACACTTTTTAGTGCTGGGCTCGAACTTGGAAATAAATTTACATGTAGGGTAATCTTCGCAGCCCCAAAATGCTCCGCGTCGCGACTGTTTCCAGAGTAATTTTTTACCGCAGTCCGGGCAGGGAATTTCAGACTCTTTCGGCGCTTCGAGTGATTTGGTGTTTTTGCATTTCGGGTAACCGCTACAGGCTAGGAATTTACCGTTTCGCCCGTTTTTAATGAGCATATCACTGCCGCATTTTTCACATTTTTGTTCACTGATCTCTTCAGCCGGTTTTTCAACAACATTGCCATCAGCATCGACCTGTTCGGTATATTTGCATTTGGGGAAACCGCTACAGGCAATAAAGTTTCCGAAACGTCCGCCGCGCAAAAGCAGCTCGTCGCCGCATTTTGGACATTCGCGTCCTAAAGGTTTGGCAAGTTTTTGGCTTTTGATATTGGTTTTGCCTGCTTCGATTTTCTCCATAAACGGGAAATAGAAATCATGCAGAATTTTTTGCCAATCTTTACCCTTTTCGGCAATTTCGTCAAGAACTTCTTCCATTTTGGCGGTAAATGAGGCATCGACAATATTGGCAAAATGCTCTTCAAGCATCGTTGTTACTTTAAAAGCAATCTCTGTAGGGATAATTTGGCGCTTTTCAATTGTAATGTAATTTCGGGCCGTCAGGGTGGAGATGGTCGGTGCATAGGTTGAAGGGCGACCGATTCCTTCAGCTTCAAGTTTTTTAATAAGGCTTGCTTCGGAGTAGCGCGAAGGGGGCTCAGTAAAATGCTGCTTGGGCTGAATGCTTTGTAGGGCAATTGTCTCTTTCTCTGTGAGTGTCGGAAGCAACTTGTCTTTGTCGTCTGTGCCCATTACTTTGTAAAAACCGTCAAAAATAAGTTTACGACCGGTTGCCCGATACTCAGAACTTTTGCTAATAAACGTAATGCTCTGTTGTTCAAACTGGGCATCTTCCATCTGAGAGCTTAAAAAACGCTCGTAAATAAGACGGTAGAGTTTAATTTCGTCAGGTTTGAGATACTGCGCCGCAACTTCGGGAGTAAAGTCGAGCATTGTCGGACGAATCGCTTCGTGCGCCTCTTGGGCCCCCTTGGATTTTTTGGTATATACTTTCGGTTTTTTAGGCAGATACTTTGATCCGAATTTTGTCTCAATAAGTTCACGTGCCGCCGTAACGGCTTCGGCAGCCAGATTTAAAGAGTCGGTTCGCATATAGGTGATGACTCCTGAAGTGCCGTTGGGTGTTTTAACGCCTTCATACAGCGATTGTGCAATCATCATGGTTTTTTTAGGAGAGAATCCGAGTTTGCTTGATGCGGTCTGTTGTATGGTTGAGGTCATAAACGGCGGCGGTGTGGAGCTTTTACGCTTTTTGGTCTCAATGGTGCCGACATGAAACGTTTCGGCTTGAAGTCTGTTGACAATAGCTTCTGCTTCATCAGCACTTTTAATGGAGAGTTTTTCGAGTTTCGTGCCTTCATACTTCATAAGATTGGCATCGATGTTGGGAGCAAATACGGTATCGATACTCCAATACTCTTCGCTGACAAAAGCTTTAATTTCACGTTCGCGATCGACGACAATTTTAAGGGTTGATGACTGTACGCGACCTCCCGAGAGTCCTTTTTGGATCTTTGATGCCAGCAACGGAGAGAGTTTGTATCCTACGATTCTATCGAGAAGACGACGGGTTTGCTGGGCGTTAACACTGTTCATGTCAATAGTCCGCGCAGTCTCCAGTGCATGCTGTATGGCACTTTTGGTTATTTCATGAAACACAATACGCGGTAGGGTTGCAGGGTCTTTTTTTATGGCATGGGCAATATGCCAGCCGATGGCTTCTCCCTCGCGATCCTCATCGGTCGCGATATAGACGGTATCGGCTTTTTTGGCAAGTTCTTTGAGTTGTTTGACAATGGCGGCATTCTCTTTGGCGACACTGTATTCCGGAGTAAGGGTCTCTCCTTCGATTTTAATGCCGAAACGACTTTTTGGCAGATCGCGGATATGCCCTTTAGAGGCGATAACCTCATAGCCTTTGCCTAGAAAGTTTTTAATGGTTTTCGCTTTTGCAGGTGATTCGACAATAATTAAATCCAAAATTCTTTTCCTATATATAGTGGTATGATTTATTTCAAAGTGTGAAAGTGTAGCAAAAAAAATTTACAAAAAGTCTAAAGCTTTTGTTTTAGCTGTCGATATAGTTAGTATCAGCAAGGAAGCTGAGAAAAAATTTGAAAGAGCATAAGCTCTCCCCTTAAAGGATTTATTATGGGTTTTAGAATTAACACAAATATCGGTGCGATGAATTCGCATATGAATGCTACACGAAACAATGTTGGACTTGATAAAAGTCTTAGTGCGCTCAGTTCAGGTCTTCGAATTAACAAAGCGGCGGATGATTCTGCAGGTTTGGCAATTGCCAACAAGCTTTCTGCTCAGTCTCAAGGTCTAGGACAGGCGATTCGAAATGCCAATGATGCCATCGGTATGATTCAAACGGCTGACGGAGCACTGGAAGAATACGACAACATTATTCAAAGAGTTCGTGTCTTAGCGGTACAAGCGGCGAATGATACACAAGACGTACAGTCTCGTAGTTATATTCAAGCAGAGGTTAACGGATTGATTTCTCAAGCTGATCAGATTATGACCAGTACAACCTTTAACGATAAAGGGCTTCTTAACGGTAGTAGTTCGGCGGTAGTGTTCCAGATTGGGCACAAAGCAGCAGATCAGATGACCGTTAATATTGCCGATGTCGGTAACTTTGGTGCAGTTAATGTTTCTACGCAAGCGGCGGCTACAACCGCTATTAGTACGATGGATACCAAGCTAGAGCTTATTGACGGTATTCGTGCAGACATTGGTGCGGATCAGAACCAACTGGAGTCCGTCGTTCGTAATATTTCAGTTACGCAGGTGAATGTTGCCGCAGCGGAATCACAATTACGTGATGTTGACTTTGCAGCAGAAAGTGCTAATTTCTCGAAACATAATATTTTAGCGCAGTCTGGAACTTATGCAATGAGTCAGGCAAATGCAGTTCAGCAAAATGTGCTTAGATTGTTACAATAATCTAAGTTAAGCAACATTTGTTGCACGTACATTACAGAGAGTTTAGACGCTGGGGTCTAAACCCTCTTTTTAGAAAAGTTTGTTATTTTTTTCTCATAGGTCTCTTCGATTTCCCTGACCGCTTGCACCAACATTTTGTTAACCTTTTTTATGTGGTGCTTGTGGTTTTTCAACTCTTTCGTATTTAAAATATCAAACAGATAGGTCACAATATTGTTCAGATAGTAGAGATAGATGATGCTTAAATGGTAACGTTCGCCGTCTACTTTTGCCAATAGGGTGTCAATAAACAGAATAAACCGCTGTTTGTACTCATCAATACTGGCGGGAATGCTTTTGGATTGATAGGCGGCAATAACCTGTTTCAACTGTTGTGCATGAGCAAGTATGGCGTTAAGATAGTGATGTTCTGCACTGCTGAGTCCTTGTTCCGCATGCGCATCAAATTGCTGTTGTAACGCCTGTTGCAACGCCTGTTTGTCAAGATCGTTCCAGTTCTCAAGAGGTACGGCAGCAACCTGCAGCGGAGTACTCTGCTCAAAAAACGCCCCGTCATTTAAGTTATACAGAGTTTGCTTTGGTGTTTTTTCTTTGGCAATAAATCGGTTGACGGTCTCAATGGAGATATTAAAACTTGACGTTGTCATGACCGTGTCGCTAAAGTTTCCACGAACGCCGATGGTACTGCTGGCAAAGGTAAAGGTATCTTCAACCTCATCGTGTTTGCTTAAATCCAGAGTTTTGGACTGTAGATGCTCTTCGGTATGCGTACGACCGCTCTCTTGGTCAAGGGCTAAATCGAGTCCGAGCAAATAGAGATTTTCTACACCGAGCCGGAGCAGCAGCCCCAAGCTCTGAGACCCGACACACGGTCCAACGATGGCACCAAAGTTTTTTTTGTATTGCGCCAGATTCTGATAGAAATACGAGCGTTCATGAGGTACCCTCTCAACATGTTCTTGCAGTACCGAAGCTGAAAAAACTGTTATGGAGTGTTTGAGAAAATCCGGCGAACTGAGTGCGTCAAAATGTGCGAGACTGACTTCAAAACCATCAATGTGTATGACAATGTCCGGAGTAATATTTTCGCGTTCTAACAAGCGCAGTGTAGCAGATACGGCGACGAGAATAAATTTTTTATGATGCTGTTTGAGCCATGCTATATTTTTTTTTAAAGAAGGTCCCGCCGCAATGAGCAGGACCGGTGTTTTTTGCAGTATTTGGGGATGCCACGGCTGTGAAATATTGAGAAAGGGACGGTTGTTACCGAGGTGTTCAAGCGGTTGAATGTACTGATTCATCAGTGCGGTATAGCTAAACGTAAGATGCTCCTGAGAGGCAACAATCGATTGTAAGGTTTTGAATTTAATGTCACGATGGCTTGGCAGATGAAAAAACTTGATGTAATGGTTTTCTACAAAAGAGTCACTTAAAAAATCGGCGACATTTTGGTGAAAATTTTCATCATCGAAAATCCAAAAGTGTAGATTGGCATGAGATGCTATAGCATGATAATGGCATGTAAATAGCGAAAGTCGAAACAGTTCAAGGTCATCTTCGATAATAAGGTAAGCCTTAGCGCCGATCTTGGTATCAATAGTGTTTATATGAAGTCCCAATCCAACGCCTAAAAAGATGAACTTATAGATACTGCGCATGCTTGTTGTTTTAGAATCGGCGTGCCGGTTGGCATAGTGCATAATGGGAGCGAGTCCGTGGTACGCACTGTTTTGTATGTTTTGATCGGCATAATAGCGGAGTGCCTCTTCGCTAAAGGTACGTGAAAAAAAGGTTTCCAGCACATTCTCGTTTTTCTTGTAAGAGATACTTGCAGCCGCACGTTGTGCCAATGTATTACTGTCGGTACCGTAGAGCATCGTGCCTGTCGCGAGTTCGACAACGTCAAAATAACCGTCTTTATATTCCAACTCATAGCGGGGCGTATGGTAGCCTTTGTCTATAGATGTTTCCAGTGCTGCAAGCTGCTCATAAAGTCGGGGGTGTACTTGCTGAAGGTAGGCAATGTTGTCTAAATAGGTTTGCGTAACCTGTTGTTCAATGGATTTCACAAAGATTCCTCACAGATAAATGATTTTAAAATAGTACCATGTTTTAAGAATTTGTATTATAGAATGTTAAATATTTTACAAGGAAACCGTAATGATTGTCACGGAAACAAAGCATATTGCATCGTGTCAGGATTTTGAGCTTAACGTTGCCCGACCGACGACACTTCGGTATGATCTTGCGTATCCTTCAGACGGGGCGGCGGATGCCGTTGTCTTTATTGTTGCAGGATTTGGCGAAGATACGAACAGTGAGTATTTACGTAAATTGCGACACTACACGGCAGAAACTTTTAATGTCGTGGCAGTGAGTGTCTGTTACCACTGTTTTTACTCGCGTCCGAATAACGGGGCCTCTTTAGAGTTTGACGACCTCGATATTGCAATACTGCAAGATGTTATTGCCCGTTATGATGTTGATTTTTCAGAGGTCACAGAGATTACAAAAGAGCGTGTTTTGGAACATCTCAACAGCGTCTTTGATGACCGAAAACGACACAATCAAATGGACGAGGCGGCTCAGGTGATGCTTCCGATGACCTTGGTACCGAAAAACGGGGAGTATCAGAATTTCGGAGTGATGCAAGCGGTAGATCATATTAACGTGCTGCTTGACATTAGAAGACGTTTTCCGGCGCTTTTAGAGGCTGCAACCGTATTTGTCGGCAGCAGTCACGGGGGTTATATTGCGTATCTTTGTGCCAAAATTGCTCCGCAGCTTGTTGATGTTGTCATTGATAATTCGTCGTATGTAACCCCTCCGCTACAGTATATTGTCGGGAAAGAGACCAATATTAACGCACCGGAATATTTAGTCTATCACGGCCATCTGCGTCTGCACTGTTTTGTTCAGACGCTCTGGACGACCAACAGTCAATCGCCGCACTGTTTCACAACCGACCGTTACCGTATTCGCGATGTGAGTGATACGGAACATTTAAGCAGACACCATAACGCTTCCAACGGAGCAATACGCTATGTTTCCTACCATTCACAAGAGGACAAACTGGCGCCGATTCAGGAAAAAGAAGCGTTCTACCGAGCCTTGCAAGCATCAGGGTTCGATGCGACCTTGCATCAGGTTGATCGTACCATGGTAGACGGTCGGTTTATTAAAACCCTTGAGCATGGTATGAACATGTCTTTAAAAGAGTTAATGAACCGAGAGCTTCCGTTCATAGCAGATTTTGCAAAACACAAAAGTGACGTGACGGTTGATTTTACATGTAAATGCGATACGCTCACATACCGTTTTCAGGTAGAGCAGAACCGATTGGTGTGCAGCTGCAGTCAGCATTGATTACAAAAAAAATTGGTTTGGTCGATCTCTCTTGTAAGAAAATTGTAATAATGTAATAAAGGAGATGCCATGCCTATTAGTTCATTGGGTGTCGGCTCAGGCATATTGACCCAAGATGTTTTAGATCAGTTACGGGAAGCCGACAAGGCAAAGTTTGTAACGCCCGTAGAGCTTAGTATTGCCAACGAAGGCGATAAAAAAAATGCGCTT
The DNA here is from genome assembly GCA_026988515.1 of Helicobacteraceae bacterium. Lineage (GTDB taxonomy): Bacteria > Campylobacterota > Campylobacteria > Campylobacterales > Sulfurimonadaceae > QNZR01. Next base: position 31,491 of record JALSLA010000090.1, read on the forward strand.
GAGATTATTGATGCCAATATGACCAACCTGACGGACAGTATTAATGCCATTAAAAGTCATGGTCTGTTTGCCGAGCGTTCCACCTCTGCTACCGGAACGGCCGTTGAGGTAAGTGCCCAAGCCAATACCGATATTCAGGAATTTACCTTGGAGGTGCAAAATCTCGCCACCAAACAGATTGAGCAGTCCGGAGCGTTTGCTTCGAGTACTGAAACCATTGCCGGAGGTTCCGGCAGTATGAATTTAAATATTGACGGTCAGGACTTTACCATAGACTATGATGCCACAACCACACTTGAAGATTTGAAAAAGTCCATAAATGATATTGCCGGCGATAAGGTTGATGCGACCATTGTACAGATTAACAGCGGAGAGTTTCGTCTTTTTGTCAGCTCGGTTGACACGGGAACTACCCAAGACATTACCATGACCGACACCGGCGGCAACCTGTCGGATTCACGTTTGACCGGCGGCATGAGTGCCATTCAAACAGGCATTGACGCGAATTTTACCTTTAACGGGCAAGCCATTACCCGAACAAGCAATCGTGTCGATGACTTGATTGTTGGACTCGACATTACACTGAAAGAGGTGGGCAGTTCCACGGTTGTCATTGAACAAAACCGTGACAATATTATGGAGAAAATGGACAGCTTTGTCGACAAATACAATGCTGCGGTCAATGAACTGAATAACATGACCAAATCGAGCGTTGACAGCGAAACACGCGGTATTTTTTCAAACGAAAGCACCATTAAAAGCATGAAACGTACTCTTGAAGAGATGGTCTCCAATATAGGCGGTGTCGGTTCTATGATGGATTACGGCTTTGATATTGACAAAGAGGGCAAACTTTCGTTGGACAAAGAGCTGTTTACTGCCAAGCTTGATGAGAACCCTCGAAATGTCGAAGCCTTTTTGGCCGGAGGAACGTTTACCAATGCCGACGGTTCAAGCGTTGAGCTTGAGGGCGCGTTTACCCAAATAGCAACGACGGTGGAAGGTTACACAAAATACAATGCAACGCTAGATCTCTTCAGCAACTCGATTCGAGAAAATATCAGTACGCTCGAAGACCGTAAAGACAAAGCCATTGAACGGCTTGACAATAAGTACGAAATACTCAAAAAGCAGTTTGCCGCTTATGATGCCATGATTAACAAGCTTAACTCGGCATCGTCAATGTTTACGCAGTTGGTAAATACCCAGTATGCAGCCTCTCAGTAATTCAGGTGAGTGGTTACGAGCCTTTAAAGTGGCGCTGATTGAAAAAAATGTTACAGGCATGCAGCAGCTTCTTGATGCCATTCCCGAGCATTACGAGCTTAGCGAGTATGAAGAGGCACAATATCTGTGCAACGAAGCCGTGACATTACTGCACGGTTTAAAAGAGGAGACGGCTGACACATTACGGCATCTTGAAAAAAACCTGCGCTTTTTAGAGGCGACACAACGAACCAAAACATCTCTGCTTGACATTACCTCATAACTTTTTTTTACGAATACCAAAACGTTGCGAACGCAGCGTCATTTCGGTGATGACCGCGCCGTCTCTCATGGAGAGTACCTGCTCTACGGCATCGGCAATATCACGGCTTTCAAGACGGCAGTGCGGCGCTTCGGAAACACCGAAACGCAAGGTGTCGAAAAAAGCGGTATCGGTCATGTCGGGGTTGATGGTGACAACGCCGACACCGCTGTTGCGCAGCTCTTCAAACAGGGCGTTTCCAAAAGCACGCAGACCGGCTTTGGTCGCCGTATAGAGTGCCGAAAACTTGCTTGAACGGGTTGCCTCAATGGAGGCAATGTTAATGAGCATACCGTTGTTTTGCTTGAGGGTGCGCAGCAAGGCGTTGCTTAGCAGTATGGGAACGGTCAGATTAATCTGTATCATCTGCTCAATGGTCGCGGCATCAAGCTCTTCGTGGGGTTCAAAAACACCGAATCCCGCAGCATTGACCAAGAGAGAAACGTCAGGTTCTTGTTTGAGCCGTTGGGTAAGTTGAGCGGTTTCGTGCGGGTCAAACAGATTACATGTAAACGGGACAAAGCGGTGATGCTCCAGCTCTGGGGTGCGGCGGCTAATGCCGATGACCTTATAATCTAGTTGTAACAGTCGTTCTGTAATGGCGCAACCAATGCCTGAACTAGCTCCGGTGACAACAGCGGTTTTCATGGACAATCTCCTTTATGCGGGTGACCCCTCCGGCTAAAAGAGGTGCAATGGTCTCTTTGCGGACGTGCAGCGGTTCAAAATGATCGGAGACCACTTTAATGCAGTGGCATGTTTTAAACCGATGCCGCGCAGTTTGAAACAGTACGAAGGCTTCCATATCGACAGCCGTGTTATGGTGACGTGAGGCAGGAGCATCGACGGTTGTCAACGGTGTGTTACATGTAGGTTTCAAGACAATAGAGGCATTGTCATGGT
>JALSLA010000091.1 GCA_026988515.1 Helicobacteraceae bacterium
TTTGGCGCTTCCGGGCTTAAACAACAACGCCGAAGGCAGCTGAATGACAAAACCGTCCTGCGCCTCTTCAACGGCAATAGACGGGCCGTGCCCTTTTTCCATCATCTCATTGGCATCCATAATGGCCTGCGATACTTTGTTAACCTGCTCGGAAGTCTCGTCTCGTGTCTCTATAGGTGTCGATTCTTGAATGCGCTGCTTCGATATTTCCGTCTTGGTACCGCCTTCGAGCACACTCATGGCACCGGCAAGCGAACCGATCGCTTCAGAGACCTTTTTGGCATCCATACTCGACATGGAGAGCAGCAGTACAAAGAAGCACAGAAGCAGACTCATTAAGTCTCCAAATGCCGCCAGCCATGCCGGAAGACACTTTTCACATTCAGGACACTTCTTTTTACCCATTGTCTAAAACCTAATCAAACTGACTGACACGGTCATTCGGCGCTAAAAACGAAAGCAGTTTTGCTTCTAGCGTACGCGGATTGTCACCGGCTTGAATGGACATAATACCTTCTAAAATCATCTCTTTAATGGTATTCTCTTCATCATTTCGTATGTTTAAAATATTGGCAACGGGCGTACCGAAAATATTACCGATCATGGCACCGTACATCGTTGTTAACAACGCCACCGCCATGGAGGGACCAATCGCCGAAGGGTCCGCCATATTAAGCAGCATCGCCACCAGACCAATGAGTGTTCCAACCATGCCCATAGCACCGGCAAGTCCCGCCCATTGGTCAAAAATGGATGCATGCGTCTTGTGCCGACTGCTGGTCTGCTCCATCTCGATTTCTAAAAGTTCTCGAATGGTATCGGGCTCATTGCCGTCAACCGCCATGGACAGCCCTTTTTTCAAAAACTCATTCTCTTCGGTATTGGCAGCGGCTTCAAGAGAGAGAATGCCGTCACGTCGCGCCTGCGTCGCATACTCAACCAGTTTTTTAATTAACTCCGAAGCATCCACTTGCGGTGGCTTGATTGCCACCATAAAGACTTTGGTAAACTGCTTCATCTGTTCGGGTTTGAACGAGATCATCAGCGCTCCGATAGAGCCGCCGATAACAATCAACACTGAAGGAATATCAATATATGCCCCAATACCGACACCCATAGCCATTGCACCAAAAAGCAGTGCCAAGATCAACACCATACCTATGACGGTACCTAAATCCATTCAAACACCTCTAAACAAAATCTACATGTAAATCGGCATTATCATAGCACAAATAAAATTAAGCAATATGGTGAATTAATATTTTTACAGGTATTTTTCGGTAAAAGGAAGTTAGATTAAAAATAATTGGGTAAAATTCCAATAAAAAAAAATAAAGTGTTTAAAAATGAACCCTCTCTCTATTGTAATTTTGGCGGCAGGAAAAGGCAGCCGCATGAAGTCCGAGACAGCAAAAGTCCTGCATGACATATCGGGAAAACCGATGCTTTATCATATCATTAAAGAGTCCAAAAAACTTAGCGACGACATTACCGTTGTCGTGGCACATCAAAAAGAGCGTGTCATTGCATCCATGCAGCAATATTTTGACGATCTGACGTTTGCAGTCCAAGATGCCGATAACTTTCCCGGCACCGGCGGTGCCTTGAAAAACGTTACCGTTAAACATGAGAAGCTTTTGGTACTCAACGGTGACATGCCGCTCATTACGGCAGCATCACTTGAAGGATTTTTACATAACGACAGCGATATCATCATGTCCATTTTTGATCTGAAAGACCCTTCGGGTTACGGTCGTGTTGTCATTTCGGACAGTGGTGTCGAACGTATTGTCGAAGACAAAGACGCCAACGACATTGAGAAACAAATCACTCATGTCAATGCCGGAATCTACGCTTTTAAAAAAGAGATACTTGAGACCTACATTCCAAAAATCGACAACAACAATGCACAAAAAGAGTACTACCTGACCGATATTATTGCCCTTGCCAATGCAGACAAGCGCACGATCAGTCCTCTGTTAATCGATGAAGAGCACTTTATGGGCGTTAACTCCAAAGCCGATCTTGCCAATGCAGAGACCATTATGCAAGAGCGCATTAAAAACCACTGGATGCGCCAAGGGGTCATTATGCAGCTTCCTGAGACCATCTATATTGAAGAGGGGGTTAGCTTTGAAGGAGAATCCCGTCTTGAAAACGGCGTACGCATCAGCGGAAACACTCAGATTGTCACCTCGCACATTAAAGCGCACAGTGTCATCGAAGCGAGTCGCATTGTCAACTCGAGTGTCGGCCCCTTAGCACACATTCGCCCGCAATCCGAACTGAACAATACGCACATCGGAAATTTTGTCGAGGTTAAAAAATCGGTACTTAACGGTGTCAAAGCCGGTCACTTGAGCTATTTGGGAGATACCGTTGCCCAAGAAGGCACCAATATCGGTGCGGGTGTTATTACATGTAATTATGATGGCAAAAAAAAGTATCAGACCCTTATCGGTAAAAACGTCTTTATCGGCAGTGATACCCAACTGGTAGCACCCGTAGAGATTGAAGATGATGTTCTCATTGCCGCAGGAACCACCGTTTCATGCACTAAAGTTGAAAAAGGAAGCCTTGCTATTGATCGCACTCCAATCAAAAAGGTCGAGAACTTTTTCTATAAATTTTTCGGTACTAAGTAAACGCTCATGACAACTCCTGATCACCTGCTTCACGGTAAACACATTCTCATCGGCGTCACCGGATCCATCGCCGCCTACAAAACCCTTGACTTGGTGCGTCTGTTTGTCAAAGCCGGAGCCGAAGTGAAAGTGGTCATGAGTGATGCCGCCAAAAAATTTGTAACACCTCTAAGTTTTGAAGCACTCAGCCGCCATGACGTTTTGGATAACCTAAGCGAGTCTTGGAGCAGTGATCACAATCATATTCATGCCGTAGCATGGGCCGACCTGTTGGTTATTGCACCCTGCAGTGCCAACACCATTGCCAAACTCTCCAACGGCATTGCCGACAATCTCTTACTGCAGTGTGCCTTGGCTGATCCCAAAATAAAACTTATCGCTCCCTCTGCCAATACGCAGATGCTTGAGAGTCCTTTTACCAAAGCCAACCTCAAAATGCTCGGTATCGCAAACTATGAAATTGTACCCACACAGGTGAAAGAGTTGGCATGTCAAACGACAGGTGACGGAGCGATGGCCGAACCGCTTGAAATCTTTTACCATGCGGCGCGCCTGCTCTTGAAAGATCCCTATTGGGAACACCGTCGCGTCATTGTAACCGGCGGCGGTACCGTAGAAAAAATCGATGATGTCCGTTACATTAGCAACTTCTCCAGTGGTAAAATGGCATCGGCACTGGCAACAGCGCTCTACCTCAAAGGTGCTGACGTCAACCTCATTGCCACCCGTTTTGAGACGACGATTCCTCAAGCAGTTCATACCATACATGTCGATGACAGTGCCGAGATGCTGGAGTACCTTACCGACTCCGTCCGTATTGCCAAAAAAGGGGTCTTAAGCAAAGCATCACTGCTCAATGACGAACAGATTCATCGCATTCAAAAAGAGCCGTATCTTTTTATGGCGGCGGCAGTGAGTGACTACATTCCCTCGTTTCCGCAGCAAGGTAAAATGAAAAAAACACTCTTGGGAGAGCGCTACGCTCTTGAACTCAAACAAAATACCGATCTGCTTCGCACTCTTGACAAAGAGGGCATTGTCACCGTTGCCTTTAAAGCTGAAATGGATGCCGAACATGCCTACGAGCATGCCAAAGCTCTGTTGGACTCCAAAGGGGTCGATGCCGTCTGCTTAAATATTTTGCAGAACTCTAAAAGTTTCGGCAGCAGTGACAATGCCCTGACACTCATCAGTAAAAATGCTGACGTGATTCTTGAAAATAAAGACAAACTCTCTCTGTCACTGGAGCTTTTGGAGGTGCTCAGTGCCCAATAAAGCAAATCATATTGCCATTATTATGGACGGAAACGGACGTTGGGCACAAAATCGCGGTCGCCAGCGAATTGCCGGTCATGAACGCGGCGCCGAAGTCGTGCGGGATATTACCACGTTTTGCTCCAATCACAAAGAGGTTAAACAGCTCACACTCTACGCCTTTAGCACCGAAAACTGGAAACGTCCGGCACTCGAAGTCGATTTTTTGATGAAACTTCTGGGTAAATACCTCAAAAAAGAGTTGCCGTTCTATTTAAATAACAATGTCAAGTTCAAAGCCATCGGCGATATTGGCAAGTTTTCCAAAAAACTGCAAAAAATCATTGTCACCACCGAACAAAAGACCAAAGCATGCACGGGCCTGACCCAGTCACTCGCCCTGAACTACGGTTCACGAAACGAACTGGTGCGCGCAGTCAACCGTATTGACAAACCCTGCTGCGATGTCAGTGAAGAGGATATTGCCACTGCACTTGATTGTAAAAAAAATGTCGATCTTCTTATTCGAACGGGAGGCGATCATCGGCTTTCGAACTATCTTTTATGGCAATCGGCTTATGCAGAACTCTTTTTTACCGATACTTTATGGCCGGATTTTACATCCGGTGAATTAGAGAGTATAATAAGCGACTTTAAAACCATCGAGCGTCGCTTTGGAGGAGTAAAATAGTGGAATTCATTTTTATTTTTGTGCTGGGTGCCCTTATCGGCTCGTTTTTAAATGTCTTGATTGTCCGCATCCCCAAAGATGAAAATGTCGCATTTCCCGCATCACACTGTGTTACATGTAAAACACCGCTCAAACCTTGGCACAATATTCCCATTGCCTCGTGGCTGTTTCTGCGCGGAAAATGTGCTTTTTGTCAGGCAAAAATTTCACCACAGTATCCTATTGTCGAACTGTTGAGCGGTATTATTTTTCTTGCCGTCTTTATGAAAATGGGTATTGCCCTCCCTACGCTCGGAATTGCCCTTGCTTTTTTAATGCTGCTTACCCTAAGCGTTATTGATTTTTACTACAAAATGGTACCCGACAGCCTCAATCTTTTAGCCCTGACGCTTGCTGTTGTCAGTGTCTTTTCGCTCGATATGCTGCTTGAACATACCATGAATGCCCTGCTCTTTGCCGGTGCATTTTCACTGTTGCGTTTTTACATCTCCTATATTATTAAACAAGAGGCAATGGGTGAAGCCGACATTATGATTGCCGCAACTATGGGTGCCCTGTTGGGGGTCAAGCTGACACTTGTGGCAATTTTTCTCTCCGCACTGCTGGCACTGCCGGCAATGCTGCTGCTGCGCAATGAAACCGATGCGAGCAAGCAGGTCCCCTTTATTCCCTTTTTAGCGATGGCAACATGGATTGTTTTTATCTTCGATACGCCTGTTATGAACTATCTGGAACGCATGTATGGATAAATTAAAAAGTTACATCCTTAGTAACTTTTCACTACTGTTTTTCTCTATTTTTCTGCCACTGTTTTCCATTGCCTCGGTTGTTTTTATTATTAAACTTGCTACCATGACCGCTATTATCCGGTTGACTCTGGCGGAGATGCTCAAACTCTATATTTTTGTACTGCCCGACCTTCTGTTCTATACCCTGCCGATTACATTTTTTATTGCCGCAACCATGTCGCTGCACAAACTCTCCAGCGACAACGAGATGACGGTTGTCTTTGCTCTGGGTATTGAGCCCTTTCAGATTTTAAAAATTCTGCTTGTACCAGCTCTTATATTGAGTGCGACACTCATCTTTATTGTCTTAATTCTCTTTCCGCATGCCAAGATTCTTTCAACCAATTTCATTCAATACAAAACCAGTGAAGCCAAGTTCAATTTGGGAGCATCGGAGTTCGGACACAGCTTCGGTGACTGGATGCTCTATATAGGAGACAATGACAAACACGGCAACTACAGCGATGTCTTTTTATTTCACAAAAGTGACCACGAAGAGATTCTTATCGGTGCCAAAGAGGCTGAAGTCATTAGTGAAAAGGGGGTCATGAAACTCAAACTCCACTCCGGCGAAGGATACAGCTATACCGATCACTCCCTCTCACAAATGAACTTTGAGTCCATGATTATTAACGATATGATGAATATCAAGCTCAATAAATATGAGAATCCCATTGACTTCTGGATCGCTAAAAACGACTCAGAACGCATACAAAAACGTAAACACCGGCGCTTGGCGATGTATACCATTTTAAGTCTCTTTCCGCTATTGAGTCTTTTCACTATTATGGGCATCGGCATTGTTAATGCACGGCATCAACAAGGGCATCTGTACCTCTCCATTTTTCTAACCGTTCTTGTCTATTACGGTGCGGCCTTCACGTTGAACAAGCCCTTGGAATTTTATGCCGTCCCTCTGGTGGTAATTGTCTGGCTCGCTACGACCTACTACCTCTATCGCACTAAAGTAGTAGCACGTTTCTGATGCGCTGTAAATTGACACTCAGCTATAACGGCGCTTTCTTTAAGGGATCCCAGCAGCAAGCAACGAGCGAACCGACCGTTTTAGGTCTGCTCATACAGGCACTCAAACAGCTCCATATCGATGCCGTTCCCGTTGCTTCGGGTCGAACCGATCGCGGAGTTCATGCAACGGCACAGGTAATCCATGTAGATTTGCCTCCTTTCTGGAACGATCTTACAAAACTTAACCATGCGCTTACCCATCAACTGCCCGCATCCATACATATCAAAAAGATTGAAGCAGTCACTACATGTTTTCATGCCCGCTACAGTGCTAAAAAACGGCGTTACCGCTATATTCTTTGCGAACAAGAACCCAACCCCTTTCAAGCCGATTTCGTGACATTCATCCCCAACGTCAATCTGCAGCGCATTCAAGA
>JALSLA010000092.1 GCA_026988515.1 Helicobacteraceae bacterium
GTTTTCATGCCCGCTACAGTGCTAAAAAACGGCGTTACCGCTATATTCTTTGCGAACAAGAACCCAACCCCTTTCAAGCCGATTTCGTGACATTCATCCCCAACGTCAATCTGCAGCGCATTCAAGAAGCCATCATACTGTTTGAGGGAACCCATAACTTTGAGATGTTTAAAAAAAACGGTTCCGTTACCGCAAGCTGCGAGCGCACTATTTACAAAACCCGTGCATACCGTCATCGTCACTACATTGTACTGACCTTTGAGGCGAACGGTTTTTTGCGCAGTCAAGTACGCATGATGGTGCAGTTTCTTCTTGAAGTCGGTTACGGTACGCGCACACTGTATGAGTTACAAGAACAACTTACATGTAAAAAATGCCACCTTACCCGTCTTGCACCGCATCAGGGACTCTACCTCACAACAGTAAAGTATTAGCTGAAAAACTAAATTGACTTTAGTCAAATTGACTAAACTTAGTTGATATTACTTGCAATTATTAATATTTTTTTGCTATACTTCTTTTAAAAAATTACAAAGGACTTTTTTATGGCAACACATAAGTTTCAAACTGAAGCCAATCAGATACTACATCTTATGATCCACTCACTCTATTCCAACAAAGAGATTTTCCTACGCGAACTCATCTCCAATGCATCGGATGCGCTCGACAAACTCAATATGCTCACACTTACCGATGATGCGTACAAAACTATTGATTTTAATCCGCGTATTGACATCACTATTGACAAAGAGGCCAAAACATTAACCGTTAGCGACAGCGGTATTGGTATGAACAATGAAGATTTAATTGAAAACATCGGAACTATCGCCAAATCCGGCACCAAGGCATTTATAGAGAATCTTAGCGGCGATGCAAAAAAGGACTCTCAGCTTATCGGTCAGTTCGGTGTCGGTTTTTACGCCTCGTTTATGGTCGCACACAACGTTGAAGTGATCTCCAAAAAAGCCGGTGACGATCAGGCGTACCGATGGAGCAGTACGGGTGACGGCGAGTTTGAGATTACAGAATCTGAACGCGAAGGTCACGGTACCACCATTATACTTCACCTCAATGATGATGAGAGCGAGTTTTTAGAAAGTTATCGCATTGAAAGTATCATTAAAAAATACTCTAACCATATTCCTTTTCCGATCTTTATGGACAAAGAGAACTATATTCCTGCCAAAACCGATGACGACGGTAAAGAGATTGAGCCTTCAAAAACCGAAATTGTCAATGAACAGATCAATAAAGCCAGTGCGCTCTGGACACTATCAAAAAGTGATATTAGCGATGAAGAGTACAAAGACTTCTATCAAAGCATCGCACACAACTCCGACGAGCCTCTGGCGTGGATGCACAACAAAGCCGAAGGTGCCATAGAGTACACAACACTCTTTTACATTCCGTCACGTGCGCCGATGGATCTCTACCGTGTCGATTACGAGAGCGGTATTAAACTCTACATCAACCGTGTCTTTATTACCGACGACGAGAAAGAGCTTATGCCGACCTATTTGCGATTCTTACGCGGTGTGATCGACTCAAAAGATCTGCCGCTCAATGTGAGCCGCGAAATTTTGCAAAGCAATCCGGTAATGGCAAAAATTAAAAATGCTTCGGTGAAAAAAGTACTCTCCGAACTCTCCAAAATGGCCAAAAAAGATGCTGAAAAATATGCCAAATTTTATGCGGAATTCGGTAATGTTCTCAAAGAGGGCCTCTACAGTGACCACGGTAACAAAGAACGAATTTTAGAACTTTTACGTTTCAATACGCTCAAAAGTGACGACCTTGTCAGCATCGAAACATTTGTCAAAAATGTTGATGAAGAGAAAAAAGAGATTTACTATATTACAGGAAAAAGCTCGCTAGCTATGCTTAAAAGTGCCCCCGCACTCGAGCGCTTCAAAGCCAAAGATCTCGATGTTCTTATTCTCAATGAAGAGATTGACACCATTGTCTTTCCAATGGTAAGTGAGTACAAAGAGTACAAGTTCGTCAACGTCACCGATGCTAAATTTGAAGAGAGCGACGACGAGAAAAAAGAAGACGAAGCCCTTCAAAAAGCGTTTGAACCTCTAACAAAAGAGTTTAGCGATATTCTCGGCGATCGGGTTAAAAAAGTTGAAATCACTCACGATCTTACCGAGTCTCCCGTAGCACTCAAAGAGGATAAAGAGGATCCGAACTACATGATGGCACAAATGATGAAGCAGATGGGACAGATGGGCGGCGACATTCCTGAAATCAAACCGATTTTACAAATTAATCCCAAGCACGAGCTCATTACCAAACTTAAAGATTCTGCCGACCAGAACCTCATCAATGATGCGGCATTTGTACTGCTCGATCAGGCAAAACTCTCCAGCGGTATGGAACTTGACGACACTCCGGACTTTTTAAAACGTCTCAACCACATCATGGGCAAAGCGCTCTAGAAGTGACAGCAGAACCTTTGGTTCTCTGTTTGACATGTACCGATTACGACAGATCCAATATTTTGGTGTAATTGGAATAGAGTGCGCTCTCTTTAGGAAAATACTCCAACATCGTCTCCACATAGCGATCGAATACATTCTCAATTTTCGCGAGTTCAAAGCGGCGTCTGTACGGCAGATCATACCAGTTGACAATAGTGCTAAACGGCACCGGATAGTCCGTTCCAAACAGTAATTTGTCGTGTATCTGACACTGCTCACTCAAGTGGCGCAATGCTTTCGCACGAACCGGTGTTAGCAATGCCGAAACATCGGCATAGAGATTTTCATGTTGCTGTAGCATTGTTAAGAGTGTCAAATAGTCGGCATTAAAATATTTGGCATTGCCCGAAAGCGCCCGAAGAATTTTCGAAGGTTCATAACGCAACGCCATATGTGCGGCAATAACATTGACCCCAGCATCGAGCGGATGGTGCAACATGCTAATGCATTCGCATGGTCGATATGAGTGCACGCTGCTCTCGCTGCCGATATGTATGATTAGAGGCAGGTTTTTCTCTTGCAGTTTTTCAAAATAGCGGCGATAGCGTCTCTCTTTGGTATTGACATTCCAGTAGTTCTGTAAAAACTTGGCTCCTTTAAAACCCAACTCACTGTATCGGTCAATCAGATCAAGAGCATCGGGACGCATCGGGTTAATCGAAAAAAAAGGGATTACCACATCTGAATGCGCTTCATAAAGCCGTAAAACATCCTCGTTGCTTGCACAGACCGTCAGATCTCGATGCAACACCTCGCCTTTGGCATTGACCCGTGCATCCACGCCAAAAACAACACTTTTGCGCAGGTACTTCGAGCGGCGAATCGTTTGTGTCAATGTGCTGCAGTAGGTAAGATACGGTGCAGCGAGTAACGCCTTGGTATCAAACCCCATCTTTTTACCGAAAAATCGAATGGCCATACGATCGTAAAAACGCCCAAACGTCACCTCACGGCTTACAAGATGCGTATGCATGTCAATGGTCTGCACGACACATCTCCTGAGCAATTTCTTTAGCCCTGTTAAGATCACGCTTACCGCTGGCAAGTTTTGGAAGTGTATTGACATGTAAATATCGGCTTGGTTGCATCAGCGGCAATATCTTACTCTGTTTGACGGCATGACGCATCTGCTCTTCACTCCATTGCCCCTCATAAAGCAGTACAATCTTTTCCCCTTTTTTGGCATCGTCAAGAGACACAGCGATGCATGCCACACTCGCGTCAAAAACTCCTTCGAGTTGTTCTTCGACACTGCCAAGGCTAATCATCTCGCCACCAATTTTGGCAAATCGACTGTAGCGATCGACTATGGTAATAAAACCGTCACCGTCCACATGACCTTTATCGCCGGTTTTATAGTAGCGCACACCCTCTTGCGTCACTACTGCCTGTGCCGTTTTCTCCGCATCGTTAAGATAGCCTTTCATGACCTGTGGCCCCCCAACCATAATTAAACCGTCTTCACCAATATTGAGCTCATCAAGAGTCTGTGGATCGACAATTTTAATCACGGTACCGGGTATGGGCTGTCCGACCGTACCCTCTTTATTGCCAATAACCGGACGCATGGAGTCAAGGTCAAGTGCATCGGGCATATTGACCGAAACAACCGGTGAGGTCTCCGTTGTGCCGTACCCTTCAAAAATTTCCAAACCGAACTTCTCCCGAAATGCGTGTTTAATCTCCGGTTTAAGTTTTTCGGCACCGGCTACAACCATGCGAAGACTCTTAAACATCAACGGATGCAGTTTTTTGTTACGGGTATAGAGTCTTAAAAACGTAGAGGTACCGAACATAATCGTCGCCTCATAGCGAGCAGCAAGTTTGCCGATAGCGTATGCATCGGTCGGATCGGGTGCACTGACCATGGTCACCCCTTCACACATCGGCAGCAATGTTGTCACCGTCAAACCAAACGAATGAAAGATTGGCAGGGAGTTAAGCATCACATCACTCTCTTCAAAATTAAGCAGTGCTCCAACCTGTTTAATGTTTGCCCGTAAGTTTCGGTGACTCAACATAATGCCTTTGGGACGTCCTTCACTACCGCTGCTAAACAAGATTGTCGCCGTCTCTTCCATGGAACATCTTTCAAAATAGCACCACTGTGTCATCCATGTTGGCAGTACATACGCATGTAACAAAGCGCGTACACGCCCAACGCGGCTAAAGCTTTTGGCAACCTCCTCAACCCTTATGCAGGTTTTAGTATTGATCTCTAAGAGATCAAACCCTTTGGCATGAAGTTTTTTTAGAAATGTTGTTGACGTAACGACTGTTTCAATACCGGCTTGACGCATCGCATCACTCAGAGCATCATTACTGAGCGTATAGTTCAAATTAACCGGTCGCTTGCCGCAGACGAAGAGTGCCATGTTTACAATAGAACCAATAGCCGAAGCGGGTAGAATAACCCCAATATTGCGTTGAGGCAGTGATCGAAACCGTTGCGAAAAAAGCAGTACGGCCGTTATCATTTTGCCATTATTCATATCATACCCCGTCGCATCAACAACGGCACGTTTAAAGCGTTGTGACTTGGCACGGCGCAACCATGTGTACTGTAGCGGTTGTGACTGTGCTATCTCTTGATTCCATGTTTCATGAGAGAGTGCAACCACCTTCTGTTTAAGCGTCTCGGCACTGCTTGATGCCGGTATCGGCGCACCGAAAGCAACAGTAATATTGCGTTGTACTCCCTCGCGCGTCATCTTTTTAAATCGTACCTGAGCACGTGAAAACGTGGAACCCCATAACCCGTGAAGATAAAACGGTACAATAGGATGACTGCTCTGTTTTAACGCCAGTTCAAAGCCTTTTTTAAATTCGCCAAGCTGCCCATTGTAACTGATACGCCCCTCGGGAAAGAGAGCGACGACTTCACCGTTATCGAGACGTTCTCGAATTTTATTAATTGCATCACGGCCTGAAGCCCCAGAAATGGGGATGACATCAAAAAACTCTAAAAACCAACGCAGATACCACTGATTGTAAATACTTTTTTCCATAACAAATTTAACGGCGCGCGGAGAGGCTATTTGAACTATTAGCCAGTCAATCCAGCTGATATGATTGCCCAACAGGAGTACCCCGCCGCTTTGAGGCAGATGGTGCAGACCGTTTACATGTAATTTGTAGCGCGTTTTCAAAATAGGCAACAGCAACATACGTACAAACAGATGCGGCAGTTTTTTGATGGCAAATACCGTACCCGCAAGCGTAATCAAAGCACTCAGCGCAAACAGCGCACTACTGCTTAGCCCCCACTGCACAAACAGTATGGCTAAAAGCAGAAACAGCACCATCACAATATTTTGTATAAAATTATTGCCGGCCAAAATACTGCCGAGCTCTTTATCGTCGGCAAAATATTGTATGGAAGCATTCAGCGGTACAATAAACAATCCTCCGAAAAATCCGAACAACACACTTGCTACTACCATGATATAGAGATGCGATGCCCCGCTAAAGAGCAGTAGTGCGGCAAACAGTCCCAATGCCCCTACCGGAACAATACCCAACTCAATATGCAGCCTGCTGAAACGACCCGCCACAATCGATCCGACAACCAAACCAATAGCACTGACGGCAAGAACAGCCTGAATAACAATAACATTGTCATCACCCGTCATCACTTTGTAGTGTGCCGGAAATGCAGCAACTACCACCTGTCCGACTCCCCAGAAAATACCCAGACCGATAATACTCAACCAGATGTTTTCATTGGCTCGCAGACGTTTCATATTCTGTTTGAGATAACTCAGATCCATATATGAACGTATGTCAAACGCTGCCGTGCTTTGAATTGCTCTGGTCAGAGGCAGGCGAAATGCCAACAGTGCTTCGACACTGCTTAAAAGTACCAAGATCCAGCCTATTGCAACCATCTGTGGCAAAATCAGATTGGGTTCGGATGCACCGTTATAAAACTGTTCGAAAATCACCGAAAAAAGCATTGAGCTCAACAAAATTGCAACAATAGTAACCGCCTGCACCACACCGTTGGCGGCACCGAGGTTATCAATTCCGGCAATCTCTTTGATCAATCCGTATTTTGCCGGTGAATAGATAGCGCTTTGTACTGCCAGCAAAAATGTCAATGCAAAAGAGACGTAAAACCACCCTTGCGAATAACTTAGCGTAATGAGCAGCGTAATAGCAACGGCAGACAGCGCCGCATACCGAACGACTTGAGTTTTGGCAAAGCGGTCGCTGATATAGCCCGAAGGAGAAAAAAGCAGAATAAACGGAAGTA
>JALSLA010000093.1 GCA_026988515.1 Helicobacteraceae bacterium
AAACTATAATTATTAAAAAGATACCATTTTGTCAACATCCAACAATCATCTTAATCGAACCAATATCTTTAAGCCCATTGTTATTACAACCCTTATTATTGTAGGAGTTCTAGCACTCTACATTCCCTATATTACCGATAAAAACTCCGCAAAAACCATTATTGAACACAGTCTTAATGCCGTCAAGCAAATTAAATTGACACGAGCGTATTATGTCGACAGTGTGGTCAAAGACATCAAAAAATATGCCCCAAACATTACATTCAGTTATGATCACAAAGGTGTCAACGGTGTCATTCCCTTACCAACTACCGTCATTCATGATTTAAGTGGTATTTTTAGTGACAAAACCGGTATTCGCTATAATCTGTACAGTGAGTTTCCTTTTAAAAACCGTGCCGATCGTAACCTGACACAATTTCAACGTGAAGCCATCCGTTTTACCAAACAGAGCCCCGATGGTGTCTATACCAAGCGTGATATTATTGACGGAAAGCCTGTCATTCGTGTTGCCGTAACCGATTTTATGACCTCGGAAGCCTGTGTCAAGTGCCACAATAACCATCCGGATCGTACCTGGGAAAAAAATAAATGGAAAGTGGGTGACAAACGAGGGGTTCTTGAAGTTATTACCCCAATAGAAGATGAAATTGCAGCCAACAATATGCTGAAGTACTCTATTTTAGCCCTCATCATTACCATGATTATTCTTCTCTTAGGCTATTTCTCTTCCATGTTTATTCGTAGAGAAAAAGAGCTGTTTCATACCATTGATGAGACCAGCGATGCTCTGGAAAAAGAGATGGAAGTCTCCAGCAGTAATGAATCACTTCTGCAGGAGTATAAAAACGCTATTGATGTCTCAGCAATTGTCTCTAAAGCCAGTTTAGACGGTAAAATCACCTATGCCAATGATGAATTTTGTAAAATCAGTGAATACAGCCGTGATGAGCTCATCGGCAACAACCATAGAATCTTGTGTCATCCCGATCAGCCCAAGCAGGAATTCAAACGACTGTGGGAAACCATAACCGCTAAAAAAATCTACAAAGGCACTTTAAAAAATATCTCTAAAAGTGGGAAAGTCTACTATGTCGATGCCACCATTGCCCCAATTCTCGACAAAGAGGGTAACATACTGGAGTATTTGGCAATTCGCTATAACGTTACCGACCATATTCAGGCAATTAACTATGCTTATACCGACAACCTTACCGGTATTGCCAATCGGAATAAGTTTGAAGAGGTCATAGACTATGAACTCCGACAAACCAAGCGCTATAATTTTCCTATGTGTCTTGCCATTGTAGATATAGACCATTTTAAAGCCTTTAACGATAATTTTGGTCACCTTATCGGTGATGAAGTACTCGTTGCATTGGCACAGTCATTAAAAAAGAATATTAGAGAAACCGATCTGTTTGCCCGATGGGGAGGTGAAGAGTTTGTAATTCTGTTAAAAAACACTGATGTTGAACGCAGCTTAAGAGTTTTAGAGAAGTTTCGGGTCATTATTGAAAATATTCAACACGACAAAGCCGGAAGAATTACCGCCAGTTTCGGTGTAACCGAATACCAAAAAGGTGATACGCTCGATATGATGCTCCAGCGTGCCGACGAAGCTCTCTACCAGGCAAAAGATGCCGGTAGAAATTGTATTCGAAGTGTCCTGTAACTACTCTCGAATGGCCTCGCGGTCGAGTTCTCCGCTCTTAAGTTTGCTTAAATAGATTTGCAGTGCACGCTGCACGTCTCCGCTCAACACAAAAAGTCCAAAAATATTGGGTAATGCCATAGCCAACATCAGCATAAAACTAAAGTCCACCATAAGATCGGTGCTTACTACCGTTGCCACGACGGTAAGCGACAAAAAAATGATTTTATAAAGCAGTGAATATTTACTTCCGAAAAGATAAACCCATGCACGCTCTCCATAGTACGACCATGAAATCATCGTGCTAAATGCAAACAGCGCTATTGAAAAAGAAAGAATCATTGGAAACCAGCTAATAACCGTACCGTAAGCTGCCGAAGTCAATGCCGCTCCCTGTTTTGCTTCAATGAGTGCGGCATGACCGTTTGCCGGATCATACACACCTGTAATAATAATGACCAGTGCCGTCATAGTACAGACAATAACAGTATCAATAAACGGCTCGTACAGTGCCACCATTCCCTGACGTACCGGATACTTTACCCGCGCGGGTGCATGAGCAACCGGTGATGAACCCAAACCGGCTTCACTGGAAAAAACAGCTCGTTGAAAACCCTGCACAATAGAGCCGACAACACCACCGACAACGGCAGTCGGAGCAAAAGCTTCTGTAAAGATCAATCCAAACGCTTTGGGAATCTGGTCATAATGCGTTCCTAAAATCCACAATGATGCCAAGAGATAGATAATAACCATTGACGGAACAATCGCTTCTGTCGTATGCGCAATACGTTTAACGCCGCCAATAATAACCGCACCCGTAATAGCCGCTAAAATAATACCAAAAACAATAGGATACTCTGCAAAAAACGGCACTTCTCCCTGAACAGCACCCAATGCTTGGGAAACCTGAAACGTGTTGCCGCCGCCTATAGCACCACAGATCATCAAAAAAGCAAAAAGCAGTGCTAAATTTTTTCCTAACTGCGGCCACCCTTTCGACGCCAAGCCTTTAGAAAGATACTCCATAGCACCACCCATGACGGTACCGTCTTTTAAAAACTCCCGATACTGTAACGAAAGGGTTACCTCGGTAAACTTTAAAGACATACCTAAGAAACCGGCAACAATCATCCAAAAAGTTGCTCCCGGACCGCCAATAGAGACGGCAATAGCCACACCGGCAATATTTCCCAGTCCAACAGTTGCCGAAAGCGCCGTAGTCAAAGCACCAAACGGAGCAATCAGCCCTTTATCGTCTTTTGTTACATAGTCGCCTTTAATAATGCGATACGAGTGCCGAAACATCCGAAGGTTGATAAAACCCATCTTGAAAGTCAAATAGATACCGCCGACAATGAGCCATGCTACCAAAAAAGGAATGGTTGTGCCTTCCACCGTTCCAAATAATATGTCAAAAAAAAGTAATGATTCTAAAAACCCGTTAATCGATGTAAAAATCTCATTCATACCGCGAATGCCTTCATGCTAAAGTCAGCTCTCATTGTAACATATTGTCACATTACAAATAAGAAAATATAGATACAAGAACCCATGAATGAGGTAACGGTAAGTGCCGCAAATATCCACCAGCCCATTTGTTTATGTTGCTTAAAGACCCTTGCATTCACGCCCTCTTTTTTATAGGCTCTATAGGAAACAACTACCAAATAGATCCAGCCGATTACAGCAGCAACGGCAATGACAATATGAACAATTAGAAAAGTTACCAAAAAAGAGAACGGTACGGAGCTCTCTTTGGAAAATTCTAAAAATCCTCCTGAGATTCTCACTCCAATCTCAAAAACCGTAACTACCATTAGCGTCATCACCAAAATAGCAATCTGACTTCTAAAATGCTTTTCATACTGTTTCAGCACTGCATAACGAATGGAAACAGCCAATAAAAACGGCAATAATGCGAACAACAGCGTAGAAATGTCCATATAAAGCGGCGCCGACGTTCCAAAAAATCCCGATTCAAACATCATATACTCCCTACCAAAATACCTACACTCTACTTGAGTACTCCTTAGGAGACAATTACATGTAAATTACAATGAGATAACTTCAGCCACTTCCAAACCAAAACCGCTCAGACCACTTAGATCCGGTGCTTTTCCTCCGCTTAAGAGACGCATTTTTTTAATACCGAGCTGCTTTAAAATTTGTGCACCCACACCGTACTCTTTCATGGAGATCCCCGCAAGATCGGGATTATCAATAAAAAGTAAAACCCCACCGTTTTGTTTGAGATACTCAATAGAGGTAATCAGCTGTTCATAGCGGTTCTGCTGTAACAACAACTCGATGTCAGGCAAAATATTATGCACCTTAACATTCGCCGTTTCCGCTATTTCATAAAACGAGATGACCGTATGTGTATTGCCTTCGTGATCTTTGAAGATATGCTTTTTAACGGTAACTCCGAAAAAATCCACAGATGCTTCACTCTGTTTGGTAATGAGCGTCTCATTGGCAAGACGATATTCGACAATATCAGAAATATAGACAGTAAGCAGATCATGTTCGTGACAAAAAACATCCAGATCATCCCGACGTGCCATCGTACCGTCTTCTTTAATAATCTCACAAATAACCGACGATTCGCTCAAGCCTGCCAAACGACACAAATCAACTGAACCTTCCGTATGTCCCACACGCACCAAGGTACCGCCATCTTTGGCAATAAGCGGAAAAATATGCCCCGGTCGCACCAACTCTTCGGCACGACTGAGCGGATTGGCCAAAATTTTTACTGTCATATCGCGTTCAGCCGCCGAAATACCCGTAACCGCCTCTTTGGCATCGACCGATACCGTAAATGCCGTTTCATGCATCGACGTATTGGAGCTAACCATGGGGTTAAGCTCAAGGCGACGGGCAATGTCGTTACTGATAGCAACACAGATGAGTCCACGCGCATGTGTCGCCATAAAATTAATATGCTCCGGCGTCGAAAATACCGAGGCATACACCAGATCTCCCTCGTTCTCTCGGTCTTCATCATCTACCATAACGACCATTCGACCTCGTTTGATTGCTTCAATTGCCTGCTGTACTCGCTCTATGGGTGTCATGTTTCCTCGATACATTGCTAAAATTGGTAGAATTATATTGAAAAAAGACTCAAAAACAGATCAATTTCACCCTAATCTCAAAAAGTCTGAAAAATCATTAAAAACTCTTGACAAAAAATCGCTTATAAACTATAATTTCGTCCTCATTACACAATGTAGTGACACATTGGGGTGTCGCCAAGCGGTAAGGCCTCGGTTTTTGGTACCGATATTCGGGGGTTCGAATCCCTCCACCCCATCCACTTATAACAATCGCGGAATAGAGCAGTTCGGTAGCTCGTCGGGCTCATAACCCGAAGGTCGCTGGTTCAAATCCAGCTTCCGCAACCAAAAAACACTTCCACTTTATAATCAAAAATTAATACTATTTCGTTACAATTAAACCACTTGATTTGGGGTTTTAGAATGCAACGTTTCGTTAAAAAATATTTATATGTCCATTCGCAACCGTCCTCACTGCGGCTTTTAGTACTCTATATACTTATTGCCTTCGTATGTACCCTTGCGGTGCGCCTGCTTTTATGGTACCACATCACCGATGTTGATGCTTTTTGGCTGGAAGGATCTCCACTTCCCATCTACTCACCCGATGCCGGTCTCTACGGCTACTATGCCAAACAGCTTTTAGCAGGGGCATCCTACCCTTTTGTCTCAGAATACATGCCCGGTTATCTCATCTATTTTTTAGTCTCTACGTTTCATTTAAATATTGACTGGGTCATGTTTTTACTGCCGGCATTTCTCGCCTCACTTGTCGTCATTCCTATTATTCTTATGGGTTATGCCGTAGGACTGCTTCGCGTCGGATTTTATGCCGCACTGATTGGCGGGATCGGCATCAACTTTTATACCCGATCACATCTGGGTTATATGGATACGGACACACTCAATCTCTTCTTCCCCTACTTTGGAATTGCCGCGATGTTATTGGCACTACAACGGCGCAGTTATTTTTGGGGTATTGTATTTCTAGTCGCTTTAGGAGGATTTTATTACTGGTACCACTCTTCTTTAGTCATTATTGCCGCTTTAATCGCCGTAGCCGTACTCATAACACCGTTCATTTTAAAAAATCGCCGTGTCACCATACTGAGCGCCATCATCATGATTGCGGCACTCTTTACGGTTGATTACAGCAAGGTAAGCCAACGTGCTCATGACTATTTCAGTGCGGAACATGCCATTACGCTTAAAGGCGCTCACGAGACATACCGCTTTACCAATACGCTCGGTACGGTATCTGAGGCTGCCGATACCTCCATTTTTAAAATATCTCCGGTATTAACGGGAACAGAGTTCTATGTCGTATTCGCTTCGGTGGGGTATGTATGTCTCATTCTCTCCCGTCCCGTATTTCTATTGGCACTTCCGCTACTGGCTTTGGGCTATGGCGCTTCTGTTTTGGGCATGCGTTTTAGTATGTACGCTACCCCGATACTCGCATTCGGGTTTGTCTATCTGCTCTTTGTCATCAACCGTTTTCTACCCTATAAAGCAGTTCCTATTTTAGGTACATTGAGTGGCATTGCAGTGATGCTTTACAACATTCTCACGGTCAACAGTACGCTTGCTCCTTGTTTTTTCAAAAAAGATGATGTCTTGGCCCTGAGGGAATTTTCCAATATCAATACAAAAGATGACCTTATCT
>JALSLA010000094.1 GCA_026988515.1 Helicobacteraceae bacterium
CTACGGGATTACCACGGCAATGAGTATTGCTGAAGCGTTGCAACGCTGTCCGCACCTTGTCGTGAAAGCACCCAATATGAAACTCTACAAAACGCTCTCGCGAACCCTTTACGATTTTTTACAACAGTACATTCCGGTACTGGAACAAGCCAGTATTGATGAATTTTACGGTGATCTTGACGGCTGGATCGATGATGCATCCGTTGAACGTTTTATCGATACGTTGCGCTACGATATCTACACGACCTTGCACTTACCGGTCTCTATTGGTGCCTCTCCGACAAAAAGCATTGCTAAACTGGCAACATCTTTTGCCAAGCCCTTCGGCTGTAAAACCGTTTATGCCGCTGATGTGCTCTCGTTTATTGAGCCGATTGCCGTTTCAAAATTTCCCGGTATCGGGCGCTCTTTACAGCGTCAGCTTGCATATTATCACATTCGCACGCTTGGTGAACTCGCACGCTCCAAAGCGTTACTGACGTCCATGAGTCCTTATGCGGCAGCACTCTACACCAAAGTTTGCGGTGCTGACACCGAACCTGTCAAACCCCATCGTCCGCGACAATCCATCGGAATTTCCCGTACATTTGACCCTGTTTTCGATCGCCACGAATTACGACGACGCGTCATTATTTTAAGTCGCCATCTTGCCTTTGCCGTCATGCGCTTAAAAGTATTTCCGACACACTTTCGTCTCAGTATCCGTTACGAAATGTCACAACACACTCATGCTACGGCACGCTGTTACCGTCTTTTTCACGAGCAGTGGTTTAAACCGCTGATTCTTTCGCTGTTTCAACAAGCCGAACAGCATCGACGATTGCGTATTATACGCCTAAGCATTAGCTGTTCACAATTTACATGTAATTCCAAACAGACCCTCTCCTTATTGCATATTGAGCATGACAATACCATACGAAAGCTCTCTGAAAGCACCCAACAGATGCAGCTGAAATACGGTCTGGATATTTTACGATGGGGCAGTGAACTTTCATAGTCTTTTTATCTAAACAAGCTATAATATCTCAACTGTAGAATCAGATACACAAGCATACAAGGAATCATCATGTTACGCTACTTGGCTCTCCCATTGGTCGCGCTGCTTATTGCGGGTTGCGGCAACGATATTACACTGGCAAAAAAATCGGAACTTCCGGCAGGGTACGCCCAGTTTGAAAAGTCCAAAGGCAACATTCCCTATCCCAATGATATTCTCTTTGCCGGTTCACGCGACGGCACACTCAACATTCCTTTAGACCCCAATGCCGGTGAAGCCGAAGCGGCACTCACAAACGCACTCAACTCTTTAGACGGCTTCTCGACCGTTGCACCCATCAGTATCGGTATTTCAGGAGAGATTGACCCTGCTACCCTACCGGGTCATGTCCACCTCTACAAGGTTGCTACCCAGGCCTCAGCCGCTACCTCCATGATTCCGGCGGTCGGCGCTATTATCAAAGAGCTCTCGTTTGGAACCGACTATGTTGCGACATTTAACAACGACAAACTCATTATATTACCGACGCAACCGCTAGAGAGTCACAGTAGTTATATGATCGTCATAACCGACGGTGTTCGTAACAGTGCCGGACAGCGCCTTATTGCCGATACGACCCTGTCCCTTCTCTTAAGTGATCAACCCATTGTCGCCAAGGGCATTCCCTATTTTAACCCCGATTCCGATCTCAATACCAATACCGTCTTTAGTTTGGAGGGCTTGCGCCAACTGACTCAAGCTATGATTGCGCAAGCGCAAACACAGGGTATAGCACGCGATGAGATTGCCGCTATCTGGAGTTTTACGACACAAAGCATCGGCAATGTCAGTCGTGCTATGATTGCCAACAATCCGACGGCACAACTGCGCCTTACCGATACCAATCTGACCACGGCATCCGTCGGTGCATACGGTTTTGCCGATATCTATGTCGGAACATTGGCAAACCTTCCGTACTATCTTGGCAGCAACACCGCGGCACTCACTACCCCGTTTAGCGATGCCAACGGCTCACTGCATGTCACCGCACTTCCCAAAGAACTTTCACGCCAAACCATTCCGGTACTGTTGAGTCTTCCTAACGCTTCTTCCGACATGCAGATGCCTTCTAATGGTTGGCCGGTCGTTATTTTCCAACACGGTATTACGCAAAACCGTACCAACCTTTTAGCTGTTGCCGACGCTTTGGCGCGTGCAGGCTACGCTGCTGTCGCCATTGACCTGCCGCTACACGGTGTTGTCGATACCCAAAGTCCTTTTTACATGTCCTCGCTTGAACGCACCTTTAATTTAGATATTGTCAATAACGATACCGGTGCCCCGACACCTGACGGTATCATCGACACTTCGGGAAAACATTATCTTAACCTTGCCAACCTCTTGGTTGCCCGTGACAACATACGTCAAAGCACCTCAGACTTAATGGCGCTTAAAAACGCTCTCGCTTCCGTCAGCGGTGCCACTCTTGATGCCTCTCGTGTCGCCTTTTTCGGTCACTCACTCGGTACTATTGCCGCATCTGGCTTGTTAGGCAATGTACCTTTAGAAAGTACCGTTCTCGCCATGCCCGGCGGCGGTATCGCACAATTTTTAAGCCACTCCGAATCGTTCGGTCAGGAGATTCGTGACGGCCTGTATGCTGCCGCAGGTATTGAACCCGACAGTGCGGAATATAACCGCTTTATGCTCACGGCACAAACCCTGCTCGACGATGCCGATGCCATCAATTATGCTGCCGATGTAGGTGTGCAGCAAAAAGTTTTTGCCATTGAAGCCCTTGGCGATAAAACCATTCCCAATCGTGTCGCAACAGCACCGCTAAGCGGTACTGAACCCTTGCTGAAGCTTCTCGGTGCCACACATGCCATTGCCCCTACAAGCGCCGGTAGTGTTCCGTTTACCAAAAACAGTGTCGCCCGTTTCAATGTCGGCGGGCACAGCTCCATACTCACTCCTGAAGACTCTGTGGAAGCAACGGTAGAGATGCAGTCAGAAAGTGCGTCGTTTATCGGCTCACAGGCCGCTGCCGTTCATGTTGAAAACTACACCCTGTTGCAACAACCGTAATTGCAGCCGATTTTACTCATAGAGCCGCCTCGGGGCGCTCCTTGTCTTCTGTCACTCTTTCAACATTTTTATGCCTGTAATCAGCCTTATGACATGGAGCGTCTTGTTGAGTTTTTCACTGTTTTCGGCGGTAGCAACCTCACTGTCGATATCGACGCATCTCTGGAGCATGAAATCTTAGTTCATGTTCTCGAAAACTACGGTGCACTCTACAACAGTGTCAATGAGTTGATTTTACACGACCGTACCTACGCAAAACTCATGCGTGCCATTGCAACGGGTGACCGTCGTACCCACTCTGCATTGAAGCGGGCACGTATTGGCGAACACAAAGGTCATGAAGCACTGAATTTTCTTATTGATCTGCATCTGCTCGAACGTGAACCATCACGAGAACACCCTGTAACAACATACACTGCAAAACAGAAACTTCCTAAAATCATTGCCCGTCATAAAATCTCGGACAAACTCCGCATTACACTCCCCTTTTTACGGTTCTGGTTCTATTTTGTCGTACCCCATCATCATCAGATTATGCAAGGAGCGTATGAAACGTTTTTTGACGCTTTTAAAACGCATAAACACGGTTTTAACGGTTATATTTTTGAACAGCTCAGTCTCAGTCTGTTGCAACGGACATTTACGGACGACCCGATTATTGATTCTAAAAGCTACTGGGATCGACAGGTGGAAATTGATATCTTGGCACAAACACAACGCCATAAAAGTATTGTTGCCGAGTGCAAATGGACGAACCACAAAATGAATAAAAAAGAGCTGGGAAAACTCAATGAAAAGTGTCAGCTTATCGGTTTGGAACCTGACTATATTGCCCTCTTTAGCAAACGCGGTTTCTCCAATGAATTACGCTCCATGCAAGATGCAACCCTCCTGCTCTTTGAAGCGTCTGATCTTGAAACCCTTATCAACCCGTTAACGCATAATTCGTAATGCGGTATATGCCTCTTGAAGCAGTTGAAATTTCTGCGTATAGCGGTGTACCATCTCATTATTTTCACAATGGACACGATCGGGATGATATACCCGTGCCAATTTTTTATAGCTCTGCTTAAGGGCATCCTGACTGGCACCGATATGGCACTCCAGCACCGTATAGTGCTGTATCATTGTATCTATCTCGTTATGTTCGAGTGTTTCATCAAAGTACTCATTGTAGAGCCGCTGCATAAACAAGCTGTCATATTGGTACTGCAGTTGAAAATGCAGCACATGGCGTTTATTCATGAAACGCTCAAACCGTACCTTGGCCTTTTCATCACGCAGTGTTACTCGAATACTGCTCTCACTAACCGCATCAATATAACCTTCGAGTTGGGCAGTGAGGTAGGCCATAACAAAAGCATTCGGGGCATAGAGCGACACATCGACGGTTGTGGCATCGTACGCATACAGTTCAATACCGACACACTCATGTTCACACGGTGAATTGAGCTCAATTTTAATGGGTTTTTCCGAATATTTCAGTATGGACTTGAGGTAAAAACTTTCACTGTAGCCATGAGTCATTGCATAGTAACTGCAAAGCTGACGCATAAAAAGTTCCCGCTCCTTAGCATACTTGGTAGTTGAGAATATCAGCATGGCACTCGGTAAGAAGAGTGCATTTTTTACATGTAATTGAATATATGCCTGCATCCACGGTGCGGCTATGGTCTCAAAATCGGTACGCACCCGTACTAAGTTACGCTCTAAAATAATCTCCATCGACAACTCCTTCTTGCCGCATCTTAAGCAAAAAGGATTCCATACTAAGGTTCCAGAAGCCCTCTGTAGCATTCGGGACGACGATCTTTAAGAAGGCCCCAATATTCCCGAAATTGAGCAATACGCTCCAGATCAAATGTCGCACTGACAATATGCTCGCCGCTGCGTGGTGCTTGCGCAATTGTTTCACCCGTACAGTCTGTAATAAAGGAGGCGCCGTAAAACTCCAAACTGCAATACTCACCCATCTCTGTTCCGAAACGATTGGCAGCAATGATCGGTACGGTATTGGCAGCCGCATGCCCCATCTGAACCCGTTGCCAATGGGCACACGAATCAATTTGAAGTTCCGGTTCGCTGCCGATTGCGGTCGGATAAAAAATCATCTCGGCACCGGAAAGCGTTAATGCCCGAGCCGTCTCCGGGAACCATTGATCCCAACAGATGCCCACACCGATACGTCCGTATTGCGTATCATATACTTGAAAGCCGGTATCTCCGGGAGAAAAATAAAACTTCTCTTCGTATCCCGGTCCGTCGGGAATATGCGTTTTTCGATAATTTTGAAGGATTGTCCCCTCGGCATCTATCACCACCAAGGCGTTAAAATAGCCGGTGTCACTCTGCTCAAAATAGCTTATAATCAATACAACACGCAGAGCTTTTGCAATGGGCTGAAACTGCTTAATGGCAGCATTATCGTCTCTTGTCGAAGCAAGATTAAAATAGCGTCTGTTTTTATCTTTACAAAAGTAAAGGTGTTCAAAAAGCTCAGGAAGCAGAATAATCTGAGCACCCTGTGCAGCAGCTTCACGTACCAGACGCTCGGCAACGGCAAGATTTTGCGAGTGCTGAGCACTCATGCGCATCTGAATTGCAGCTACTCGCACCATTACTGCGGTCGCTACATGGAGTTTTTAGCGGTAATTCCCATAAGCGAGAGTCCCGTTCGCAGTGAAAGTGCCGTGACCAAAAAGAGCTTCAGTAGTTTTTTCTCATCAGCCGTGCCGATAATGCGGTGATCGTAATAGAATTTGTGCAGACGCGCCGAAAGACTTTTGAGATAGTCAGTCAGCTTTTGCACTTGACGCGAGTGAAAAGCATCATCAATCACTTCAGGAAGCAATAGCGCTTCAAACAGCAATCCGTCGGCATCTTCATGCAGTCCGGTAAGACTGCTGCTCATAATCTCATCCCGACTGAAATTGCTTTTAGAAAGAATCGTTTGAATTCGTGCATGCGCATAGTTAACGTAATAGATCGGGTTTGAGCTATCTTGACGTTTCAACGCTTCCACATCAAACTCTAAGGCGGTATCACACTTTTTGCTGGCAAAAATAAAGCGTAACGCATCTGCACCGATCTCTTCGATAATATCACTCATTAAAATAACATTACCCGCACGCTTGCTCATTTTAAAGGGTTTGCCCTCTTTTAAAAGAGAGACCATCTGTGAAAGCAGTACCTCAAGTTTGTCGGCATCGTACCCCAAAAAAGAAACTGCCGCTTTAACCCGTGCAATGTAACCGTGATGATCCGCTCCCCAGATATTAATATAG
>JALSLA010000095.1 GCA_026988515.1 Helicobacteraceae bacterium
ATGAAGGAACCGAGGTGCATCCATCTTTCGCTACGCTACCTACGAGTAAACTCTCGGCTCAAAAGGAGGGCTATCGTTTTTTTATGGAAAAAGAGATTTATGAGCAGAGTGATGTTCTGTTAGATACCCTGCTAGGACGCTTGAGTGATGATGAGATTATATTTGATGAAATTGATCCGTCACTGCTTCAAGGGATTCGTGAAATTAAGCTGTGCGCCTGCGGCACCAGTTATCATGCTGCATTAACCGCAAGCTACCTCTTTGAACGGGAAGCTAAAATTCGATGTTCGGTCGAAATTGCCAGTGAGTTTCGCTACAAAGACCCTCTTCTTTCTCCGGAAACACTGTTTATTGTTATCAGTCAAAGCGGTGAAACTGCCGATACGCTTGAAACACTCAAGATGGCCAAAGCAGCAGGCTTAAAAACACTGGTTATCTGTAACGTGGACAACTCCTCTATGGTACGCCTTGCCGATGCCGCCTTACTGACACGTGCCGGCATTGAAAAAGGGGTCGCTTCCACCAAGGCATTTGCCACACAAGTCACCCTCTTGTGGATGTTGGCGCTCTATACCGCCAAAGCGCGACAAAGCATTAGCACCGAAGCACTGAAAAAGCAGTTAAAACTGTTACGAAAAGTTCCTATGGCCGCTAAAGTAGACAGCGCTATGCATGAACGTATTCACCGACTTTCAAAACGTTACCTGCATGGTCACGGCTTCTTTTTTATTGGACGGGACGTATTTTTCCCTCTGGCACTAGAAGGCGCACTTAAACTCAAAGAGATCAGCTATCTGCATGCAGAAGGATATCCTTCCGGCGAGATGAAACACGGACCTATTGCTCTGGCCGATCCGGAGCTGTTTACCATTGCTCTGATGCCTGAACATCTGCTCTATGATAAAATGAAAAGCAACGTCGAAGAGTTAAGCGCACGAGACTCTACCATTTGTGCTATCAGCCCTTTGGAGTTCGAAAAAGCGGATGATTATCTTAAAACTCAACAGCATGAACACTATATGTTGGAATTTTTTGAAATGATGGTTGTCGTGCAGTTGATCTCTATGGAGATTACAGTGCGGTTGGGGCATGATGTCGATATGCCGCGCAACCTGGCTAAAAGTGTTACGGTTGAATAATCCGTAACACCATGGTTTTTCTAGTGTGCCCCTGTTGAACAGGCGCTCACTCCCGGAGGGGTCGTCGGCTGAATAGCCTGATTGTCAACCCCTCCTTCTTCATTGATCTTTTCAATCGTATTCCAAATGGCTTCAGCCGCTTTCATGTAACGCTTTGCCGTCTCAGAGTCCGGAGCAACATAAACAATCGGTTTTCCTTCATCGCCTCCAATGCGTACCGCCGGCTCAATCGGGATCTCTGCAATAATAGAAGTATTGAACTCTTTGGCAATCGGCTCGGTGGTACCTTTACCGAAAATATCATATTCTACACCTGTATCCGATGCAATAAAACCACTCATGTTTTCGATAATTCCGGCAATGGGAATATTGAGTTTTTTAAACATATCCAAACTGCGACGGCTGTCATCAAGTGAAACCATCTGTGGCGTCGTAACAGTAATACCTGCCGTCACCGGAACACTTTGTGCCAATGTCAACTGAGCATCACCGGTTCCCGGAGGCATGTCAATAACCAAACAGTCCAGCTCCGACCATAAGATATCACGTAAAAACTGCTCAATTGCTTTCATAACCATGGCACCGCGCCATATAAGCGACTGCCCCTCATCGGTCAATGATCCCATCGACATCATCTCAATTCCGTAGGCTTTCAGTGGCAGTACTTTATTACCTTCTATTTGGGGTTTCACCCCTTCTAAACCTAGCATCCGCGGTACATTCGGGCCATATATATCTGCATCCAAGAGCCCTACTTTTTTCCCTTGCATCGCCAAAGCAATAGCCAGGTTGACCGATGAAGTCGATTTGCCCACACCCCCTTTACCCGAACTCACCATAACAAAGTTTTTGACCTGTGGTGCTATATTTTTTCCGTGAGAAGAACTTTCTCGCGGCATTTGCGGTGCTTTAATCTGTATGACAGCATTGGAAATACCCACTTTTTGAAGCTCTTTTTGTGCCTCTTCGGTAATTTGTGCCGCTACTTCCGGAGCACTTGATGTAATATCAATAGTAATGGTCACATCATTACCGGCAATTGCAATATCTTTTACAAACCCAAACGCCACAATATCCTTAGTAAAACCCGGATAGGTAACGTTCGATAATGCTGATTTTATAGTCTCTTCACTCATTGTTTTCCTTTTTGTATTCGTTTATAGTCTCTTGTAGTTTTAGACGGCATGTGCCGCAGTTTCAGCTGCCTTGGCCTCTTCGGCTATTTTGGAAATGGCATCGGGATTGTCCATAATATCTTGTGAGATTTTATACGAACAAAACTTCGGACCGCACATGGAACAGAATTCAGCCTCTTTAAAAACATCTTGCGGCAGGGTCTCGTCATGATACTCTCGCGCCCGCTCCGAGTCCAACGCCAATTCAAACTGTTTTTCCCAGTCAAAACTGTAACGTGCATCACTCATGGCATCGTCAATATCACGTGCTCCATCGCGACCGCGAGCAATATCTGCCGCATGTGCAGCAATTTTATACGCAATGATACCTTCACGAACATCGTCGGCATTAGGCAGTCCCAAATGCTCCTTTGGGGTCACGTAACAGAGCATTGAAGCACCGTGCCATCCGCCGACTGCCGCACCGATGGCAGAGGAGATATGGTCATACCCTGCCGCTATGTCGGTAACAAGCGGTCCTAAAATATAAAACGGTGCTTCATGGCACAGCTCACGCTGAATCTTCATGTTACGCTCAATTTGGTTGAGCGGCACATGACCGGGCCCTTCTATCATCACCTGAACATCTTTCTCCCAGGCACGCAGTGTCAATTCGCCCAATACTTTCAATTCACCCAGCTGCGCATCATCGCTGGCGTCGGCCAGACAACCCGGTCGCAGTGAATCACCCAAGGAAAGTGAGACGTCATATTTGGCGCAGATATCCAAAATATCGTCATACGCACTGTAAAACGGATTCTCTTTATGGTAGTGCATCATCCATGCTGCCATCAAGGAGCCGCCTCGGCTGACAATTCCCATTTTACGTTTGGCTATTTTTGGCATTGTCTCAAGCAAAAATCCGGCATGAATAGTAAAGTAGCTTACCCCTTGCTGTGCCTGTCGTTCCAAGACTTCAAGCATCACGTCAATACTCAGATCTTCAATTTTATTATTGACGTCATGCAATATCTGATAAATAGGTACTGTTCCTATCGGAATTTTAGAGTTGGCAATAACGGCACGGCGAATCTCGTCAAGATCTCCTCCCGTCGATAAATCCATCGCGGTATCCGCTTTATAGTGTTGTGAGACCTGAATTTTTTCAATCTCTCCTTGCACATCCGAAGCAATGGCGGATGATCCGATATTGGCATTAATTTTACATGTAGCCGCAATGCCGATGGCCATCGGTTCTAAGTTCGTATGGTTTACATTGGCAGGAATAATTAATCGACCCCGTGCCACTTCGCTTCGTACCAGTTCTGCATCTAACTTTTCAATTGTAGCAACATATTTCATCTCTTCGGTGATTATGCCTTTTTTGGCATAATGCATCTGTGTCCGTACGGTATCTTTTTCCCGTTTTTTTACCCAAGCCGTTCTCAATTGCGTCTCCTTGGACTAAATTTTAAATTGAATCATTTTTCGTAATATAGTCATTAAGCCTAAAATTGTGACACTATACAATAAACCATTTAAAAAATTTCAATTTACTTTAAAGTCATCTTTGATTATATCGAATTTTACACAAACAAGATAAAAGAAAGCTTTGTATGTGTATAATTTTGTAACACTATAAAAAACAGGAGTATATTTGTCTGATTTGACGCTTATTTTACTTGCAGCAGGCACTTCCAGTCGCTTCAAACTTCCTGTAAAAAAGCAATGGTTGCGCATTGGTCACGATCCGTTATGGCATATTGTTACCAAACGACTCGCTGAAACCGGCTTATTTTCAGAAATCATCATCACCTCACATGCTGAAGAGGTGGAATTTATGAAACACTATACTGATTGCAACATTGTTTCCGGAGGAGAAACGCGTCAAGAGTCACTCATAAACGCCCTCTCACATGTCACAACGCCTTATGTCATGGTCAGTGATATCGCACGTGCCTGCATCGACACCGATTTGCTTCATCGTCTGATAAATCGAAAACATGATGCCGATTGCATTGTTCCTTATTTACATGTAAATGACACGGTAGTCTTTGAAAATAAAACCATTAACCGTGATGATGTCAAACGAGTACAGACCCCGCAACTCTCCCGAACAGATACCCTAAAAAAAGCCTTGCAAACCCAAGAAGTTTTTACCGATGAAAGTAGCGCTATTGTCGCCAATGGCGGTAGTAGGATCTTTATTCAAGGAGACGAGCATGCTCATAAAATTACCTATTTGCACGACCTGATGCATCTACCGTGTATAGCACCTCCCTCGTCACAAACCCTCATTGGAAACGGTTTTGACGTGCACGCTTTTGAAACCGGAAAGCCCATGGTTTTATGTGGTATTCCTATTCAATCAGAGCTCGGTTTTAAAGCACACAGTGATGGCGATGTTGCCATTCATGCACTTATTGACGCCCTTTTAGGTGCGACCGGAATGGGCGATATCGGTATGATGTTTCCCGATAATGATGCGAACTATACCAATATTGACTCGACAATATTGCTTCACAATGTTGTTACCAAACTGCACAATTTTGGTTATATCATTACCAATGTTGACCTCACCATTGCAGCAGAACACCCTCGTTTGGCTCCTTATAAAACGGCAATGCGTCAACGCATTGCCGATATTTTACATGTAGATCTTTCTCGTACCAATATTAAAGCCACAACAACGGAGAAACTGGGCTTTATTGGAAGAAGAGAGGGCATCGCAGTTATTGCGAGTGCTGCATTAAACTATTTTGACTGGACACAAGAACAATGAAGATTTTAATTATTGAAAATGAAATTTACTTAGCGCAAAGTATCGCCTCAAAACTGGGGGAACTCGGACATGCCTGTGACATGAGCAGTTCGTTAAAGGGTGTCAACGATGATGTTCCGTACGATGTCGTGCTGCTCTCAACCAGTATTAGCGGTCAAGACTTTTATCCTATTATTGAGACCTATAAAAATTCTGTGGTTATTCTTATGGTCTCTTATATTAGTAATGATACCGTCTCAAAACCTCTGAATGCCGGTGCTAAAGATTACATTCAAAAACCGTTTATGATTGAAGAACTTATTCGTAAAATTGACCACTATCAGGAATTTGAACGCCTCAAACGTCAAAACAGAACCTACGAAACCTACCTCGATCATGCTTTCAACTCTGTCGATATCGAACACTGTCTGGATGATGTTACCATTCCGCTCTTTATCTCGTGCAGTTTTCAAAAGTATGCCGATGCTTTTGCATTTAAGTATGCGGCCAAGCAACATAAAACAATACACTTCATTTCGCTCTCCTCTGAGAATGCACAGCAAGAGATCAACAGCCTGCCCCGGAATACCGTAGTCTATATCAATGACTTTCAACTCTTACGAAAAAATGACTACGATACCTTTTTAAAAAGTATTGAAAAACGTGAAGTGATTGTCTCGAGTACCGAAAGCATCGATCTTGAAGGATACACTGTTATTGAGGTAAAAAGTGACAATAAAGTTTTTGAACAAGGTGATATTCTGCCCATAGAGGATTATGTTAAATATATTATGTTAAATTACCAATACAAATTTCCTGACACGGAATTATCGAAAAAATTAGGAATATCTCGTAAAAGTTTATGGGAAAAAAGAAAAAAATATGGAATCATCAAGAAAAAATAGGGCGCTGCATATTGACAATGAAGCGCTCTCTGCACTCACTATGCTTAAAGACGGTCTCTTAGCGCCCGCCACGCATCTTGCCAATAAAAAAAAATATGACAGTATCATAAAAAAAAATGACAACAGTGGAAGCACTTTTCCCTTCCCTTTTATTTTGGCACCCTCGGGAAAGAGCAATGAAGCCGTTTTAACATCAGCAAAATCGGGAGAAGTCCTGTCGCTTATCTGTGAAGGTCAC
Source organism: Helicobacteraceae bacterium (assembly GCA_026988515.1). Taxonomy (GTDB): domain Bacteria; phylum Campylobacterota; class Campylobacteria; order Campylobacterales; family Sulfurimonadaceae; genus QNZR01. The sequence continues at coordinate 6,159 of JALSLA010000095.1, forward strand.
AACATCGGGACCATTACGGTTGATGATATCTATCCTATTGACAAAACCGAGCGTGTTCGCCAAATTTACGGTACCGATGATCCTTCCCATCCGGGGATTAGTGACACCTACAAGCGTCTTGGAAACTATGCTATTTCGGGAGATTATACCCTCACAACTACACATATTCAAGAGATGTTACAGATGATTCAAGAGGCGAAACAACGCATCAATGCCCAATATACCACAGCACTGATGTTGGCGGTCAACCCCCTGCATCGCGCTCACGAACGGCTGATTCGTCAAACACTTGAAAAGAGTGATCTGGTTGTTATTTTCCTGCTCAAGCCCTATCACAATATTGGACTTGACTTTGAAATTCGTCTTGAAGCGCTACAGTATTTTGTTGATCACTTTCTCCCTCAAAACCGCGTTGTAATCGCCCCCTTGGAAAACAGCTATATTTTTGCCGGTCTCAATGAGCTCACTATTGATGCCATTGTAGCCAAAAATGCCGGATGCAATGCCTTTATGGTTGGACAAAACCATGCCGGTCTGGGTATGTACTATGATCACAATACCAACAAATCCATTTTAGACCGGCTCATCAATATTGACATTCATGTGGAAATTGCCAGCATCTATGTCTATTGTGAAGAGTGCAAAACACTGGTTAGCACCAGCACCTGCCCGCATGGGCAACACCACCATATCTCTTACAATTCCGCCTCGATTTTACAGCTCATTGAACTGGGGCTTATTCCACCGGCAGTATTGGTACGAAAAGAGATTTCAGCATTGATTCTTTCAAAACTTTTTCCAAACCGTTTTCGGGATCTTCAAAGCCTCTATACCAATATTTTACCCCTGTCGGGACTTTTGGAAAATCACAGTGAAGAAGAGTTTTACAAAGAGCTTATTAAACTCTACCAAACAACATCACTCACATAAGGCAGCAGATGAACGTTAACTGGATGTTTATTACTCTATTTTACAGCGGGCTTTTTCCCAAAGCACCCGGAACCGCAGGCACTATTGTCGCCTTGGTACTAGGGGTCTTCTTGCTAAGCTATTTTGGACCGCAAACCCTCTTTTTTGCAGCCCTTCTTATTACTATTATTGCGGTCAAGGAGATCGACAAATACGAAGCGACATCGGGAATCCACGACGATAAGCGCATTGTTATCGATGAACTCTCGGGTATGTGGATTGCCCTTTCCATTGCGCCGGCAGTAAGCTTTTCATTAAGCGAATTATGGATCTTGGAAAACGGTCTGCTCATACAAATTGTATTAAGTTTTCTTCTTTTTCGCCTTTATGACATAAAAAAACCCTCGATTATCGGTCGTATCGACCGTGATGTGAAGGGCGGCTTAGGTGTTATGGGCGATGACGTCATTGCCGGATTTGCCGCAGGTATCTCTACTGCACTGCTGGTTGAGGGCTACAGATACATTACCTAATTTACATGTATCGGTTTTTTTCATCTCGGTACTCCTCCCCTTCAGCCTGAAAACTAAAAATTTCAAACAATAAAATATTATATATTTTATCTAAACTTATACCCTATCCCACGTATAGGAACAATGTAGTTTTTACAATTTTCAATATCAATTTTTTTTTTGAGTCTATTAATCGTTACATTTACTGTACGCTTTTGTGTATCACTATGATCTTTCCAAATATGCTCAAGAAGGTATTCTCTATCGAGTACTCTGTTTTTATTTTTAATAAAAAGACTCAATAGCTCAAATTCTAGCCTAGTTAGTGCTACTTCTCTCTCTTCCACATACGCTTTTCGGGTATTAAAATCCAACACGATATCTCTTGCTTGTATTCTATCGAGTTTTAGATTACTGGTACGTCTAAGTATCGCTCTAACACGGAAAAGAAGCTCTTTAATGTTAAATGGTTTTCGCAAGTAATCATCACAACCTTTTAAAAAGCCTTCTTCAATATCCTCATCTTTATTTTTAGCTGAAATAAACATCACAGGTATATTGACACCTTTATCTCTTAAGTATCCTAAAAACTCACTGCCTTCTATACGAGGAAGCATCCTATCTACTAACAAGAGGTCAACCTCCTCTTTTTTCAATGCTTCTTCTACATTTTGTGTCGAAGAAAACCCGATGACTTTATACCCTTCTTTCTGCAAATGAAAGGTTTCCAGTTCTAACATATCCTCATCATCTTCTATAATTAGAATTGTCGCTATAGACTCCATTCTAAAACCTTTTTGGATTTGAATATCATTTATTAATACTTATAGGAAATTCCAAAACTAACTGCTCTACCATTTTTAAATCTATTTGTAATGTTATCTTTGGATCCTTGATACCAAATGGTCTCTTCATCTAGAAGATTTTTTAATTTAAGCTTTAATGTTAAATTTTTTTGAAATCTTTCTATCCAGACAAAGTCAAGCATTTGTGGAGGCACCTCATAATAATCAGGGTATGGGTCACCGGCATATATAATGCCGATACGACGGATTCTTTCACCCATTTTATTATATGCTAATGTTATATCTCTCTCTTTTGTTTCATAAGAAAAAGCAAGGTTTACAACCGTAGGAGAAAGTCCCTGAAGTTCACGTCCGTTACTAGTATAAAGTGTTTCTTGCTCTTTGGTAAGTGTCACTTCAGATTTGGTATAAGAGAAGTTTCCTGAAATAAAAAAATTGATTAATTTAGGTGAAATTACAGATAAACTTTTACGACCATCTATCTCAAATCCATACAAAGTTGCATAATCAGCATTGGCATAACTGTATATGGGTAAAGAAGAGGAGCGCTCTTGTGTATCTTCAATTGGATTATCTAAATATTTATAAAAAAGTCCAAGGTTAATGTTTTCTGTACTACTAAAATAATGAGAATATTTTAAATCATAATTGAAAATATCCGTATTTGTAAGATTTGGATTTCCTTGAACCTCTGCAACCTCATAAGGATGAAAATATTTAGCATCCGTAAATTCTCTTAAATCCGGAACAATATAAGTTTGATTATACGATAAACTCAACTGGTTTTTTGTGTCAAAAATATACTTTACCATTACGCTTGGTAGTGTTTTATTAAAATTAAGTGATTGCTCTGTTTTTTCAATCGGTAAAAAAATATTCTCATAATCATAACTGTAGATTGTTTGGGTGTAGTCTGTTTTTCTAGCACCTACGAGAACTTCAAAATTATCCAACGGCTTAATGAAGAGATTTGCATATAAACTCATTTCATCTAGTTCAGCATCATACCAATATGCCGGTTGAAACGATAGTTGCAATTCAAAATTATCCAGATAGTTTTGATAAATATCATCAATATTTTCATAATACCTAGTAGAACTTTTTTGGTACATTGAATATTTATTATATCTGGATTCTCTTGTTTTTGAATTATCGCTAAAACCAACTTCAATATATTCATCTTCTCCAAAAAATGATATATCAGTTTTATTTTTTAAATAGTATGCAAAAATATCATCATTTGATGTAAGATTCAAAAATACATTTGGACTATACCTATCTAGGTACGGATCTCCTACAGGTTGCTGATCTGGACCTGTATCGACACGATATGCATACTTATAGTTATTTGGCTGATCAAGTTTTGCTGTACCCATCTCAACTCCAAAAGAAACATTGTTCAAATAGTCAGCAACTTTATATTTAATATCGCCATTGAACTGATTCATATCAAGCGTACGCTCTTCCCAATTTAGGTTATATCGTATTTTATAATCATTGTCAGAGTTTGCAATACCTTTTGTAATACGAGTTGCCTTTTCAGAAATCTTACTATACAGCTTTGTAAACTTAAGGTTAAAAACATCTGCATAGTTGTAATGAACATTAAAAATACCTGCATTTAAATACCTGTTTAAAGCCTGTTCATTTGTCCCGTACTGTTCTGGATTCTTATATAAATTATTCTCTGCTCTGCTAAAAGCATATGAATAATACTCCTCACTTCTGTAAGCATGGTCTTGTTTGTATGTATAATTTGCAAACACTGAAATATGATGATCTTGTGTTATTTCAACATTATATGCACCCTCTAAAGCCACTTTGCCTCCATAAGGAAGAACATCATTTGTTGCAGTAAGTTGTCTGGCAGTAATTGCCTTTCTATACTCTTCATTTCTAGTAGGGTTTAAGCTTGGAACAGGCTGCCCTATTATTAAAGCTGTATCATTTAAAATACCTTCGGGTATCGCGCGATAGCCATCATCACTTCCTAACCAATCCGTATTGCTTCCTTGGTATGAAGGAACATCTTTTCCTGTATTTGAGTTTCCATTTAACTCTATTGAACCTTTGACATAGTTCTCTTTGGATGCTCCTTTTGTACGAATATCAACATACCCTCCACCAAAACTGGCGGGAATATCTGCGGTAGCACTCTTTTGTACCTTCATGGAACCAATAACTGCTGCTGGAAAAATATCTAGTGGTACTGTTCTTCTTTGGGGATCTGGCGAAGGAAGCGGCATAGAATTTAATTCAACATTTGAATATCGTCCACCAAGGCCCCTTACATAAATATCCGTTCCCCCAATTAGTGTCACACCGGTAATCCGTTTTAAAGCACCTGCAGCATCACTATCACCTTTTTTTGAAATCTGTTCTGATCCTAAAATATTCGTAATGGCCTTTGCGCTTTTTTCTTCTCGCATTACATCAGATATACTGCCTTGAACCTTGGGAGCTAAAACAACAAATTCTTCTAGCTCCATACTTGCAGGAGTGAGCTTTATGGTTCGTTTTGTAACCGCATCTTTTTTTACTTGAATATTACCGACGGTCTGAGCACTATAAGCAGAGTGAACGACAGATATACTTAAAACTTTACCGGATGGAACGACAACTGTAAAATGCCCTTTTTCATCTGTTCTAACGTCTACGGAGGTTCCTCTTACGAATACTCTTGCACCGGAAATTGGTTTATTTCCTTCAGAAGAAAGTACCGTACCGCTTAACTTACCTGTTTCTGTAGTTTTTTCAACATCCATATCTTTTATCACCTCCATATTAACAGGTGTATCAATATCAATTGTATCTGCACCTTGAAGCGTTAATGTCGCGATAACTTGTGTATCTCTACCTTCTTTAACAATAATTTGTTTTTTAAAATACCCTAAGTGTACTCCCTTGGCATTTTTACCAAATATTTCTATTTGATGTTTTCCTACATTAAGAGATACCTGCAAAGCCCCATCTTCGTCTGTTTTATACGTTCTTTGCCCATCTATCTTCACTTCATTAGAAACCAATGGCTTTCCATTACTAAAAAGAAGAACAGAGACTGAGCCTTTTTCAGATTCTGCAAAAGCAGATGTAACGATTATCAATATGAGCACCACTAATTTAAATAAATGTCTCATCTATATACACTCCAAAGGGTTTGTTTTACATTTTTCTATATTTTTGCGAATGACTGTTGCTTTTGAAAATAGTTCATCATCTTGAATCTTTTTCAAATGTGATTCAGACTTCTCAAAGTCTTTTACGACATAATAGGCATACGCCAATGCATACCTGATGTTGTCATCTTTAAGCAATCCGTATCTCTTCAGTGCATCTTTCAGTCCTATAACTTTTTCGAATTCACCTCTACTTACATAAATGGCAACTTTTTGTTTAGTTTTTTCCTTACTGTCTAACATCATGGAGTTCAAGTACAAGGCATGAGAGAGTTCACCCGTTCGTCTAAACATTTCTGCTGCTTCTTGGAGATACTTTTTATTGTAGTAAGAGCCTTGTTCAAACAAATGGGCTGTCGTATGTGGCATATCTCTTTGTTTATAGTAGTGTCCTAGTAAAATGCATACTTTTGCAGAAGTGGGAAAAAGTAATCTTGCTTCTTCTAATACCTTTATCGCCTCCATAAACTCACCTCCACCCATTAGCATTTGTGCCAATGATATATACTCTTGTACGTCTGCAGGTACTGTTTTCATATATAATTTTGCTGCATCAATAGAAGCTTGATAAAGCTTAAGTTCTGCAAAATAGTAAAATTTTTGCTTTAACAAAGTTGCATCTTTAGGAAACAGTTCACTCCCTTTGTTAAGTGCATTGATGGCAGCTGCTTTTTGTTTTGATTTCCAGTAACACTCCGCTCTAAAAGTAAACAATGAGGCACTCTCACGTCCACGCTCTCCTGCAGCATCAAGCGCTTTTGCTGCAGATATATATTGACCATCCCTATAGTATGCTTGAGAAAGATAAATATGCAGCTCGTCAAGTTTTGCTCTTCTTATTGTTTCAGGCTCAAAAAGAGGCTTTTGACCTTCTTGCTTTGTTTTGTTTTCAGAAAAAACTGAAAATAATACTTCTCTTTTTTCTTTCTGCATAACAGGAGTTCTGTAGACTTTCTTTTTTGTAGCTTCTACTGCTTTATTGAGCTCACTAATGGCTTGCTTATATTTTGATTCTTTAAGAGCTATTATTCCTCTCATAGAGTAGTACTTTACCCAGTCAATGTCCATATGAGACTCTTTTGCTTTTTTCAAAGACTCTAAAGCTTTATCATACTTTCCATCATAGAAAAGTATCGTTGCAATTTCTATATGATCTATAGTCTGTTCGCTCTGTGTTGTAGCCATAAGCATCTGTGTACTTATACAAAATACAAAGCATAATAGTAAAAGTTCTTTTAACATCTCTTCACCTTAGTTTAAATCAAAACGGACTTTTTGTTTTGCCCAAACTTTGACTGGATTACCTTTATATTTTGCTGGAGAAAAACGCCAATTTCTTATGCCTCTAAGTGCTGCAGTATCAAATACGCCCGCAGGACTAGAGGCTATCACTTTAGCTATTTCTATACTTCCGTCTTTGGCAATGAGCAAATTCACAATGACATAACCCTTAATTCCTTTCTGAGCAGCACTTGGCGGGTACTCCATGGCTGAGTGGGAAATAACTCTGGGCTTCGTATCTACCGTGCTTTCGCTCATCGCTACATCTGCAGCTACATCTCCTAAAATATTTTTAGCATTACCCACAATATCCCCGGAAGAAAACTCAGGAATATCCATAGTAATACCGCCCAACATGGAACTCAAATCAGGAAGAGGTGCTTTTGGCTGTGCATGTTTTGGTTTTAGCTTCGGTTTTGGTTTTGGCTTCTTGACCTCTGGTGCTTGTTTATTCATCTTAACATAGCGCATCGGCTCTTTAACTTTTTGCTCTTTCTTTTCTATTTTTGCATTGAAAGAGACTACAAGTAAAATCATTAAAGCAGAACCGGTAAACATCGCCAAAAGAGCGAACAGTTTAGCTTTGTCTCTTTTGAAATTTTCTCTAGCCATCGGTGACTATCCCATCTCTTTTGAAGTAGAAACTGCCACATTTTTTGCACCAGACATACGGCATTCATCGACTACATCAATCAGTATTTCTACAGGAATAGTCTCATCCGAAATTACCAGTACGGCTTTATCTGTTGCGGTACGCAACAAATCTCTTAACTTACTTTGTATCGCCCATATCTGTACAGGTTGGTTGTCAATATATACAGCACCTGTATTGTCAATGTACACGCGTACCACTTTAGAATCTGACTTACTGGCACTGGCAGCTGCCGGACGATTGAGGTCAAGTTTCATATCTTTTACAAATGTGGTTGTTACCATAAAAAAAATCAACAAAATAAAAACCATATCAATCAGTGGTGAAACATCTATGTTGTCTACATCTTGTTTTTTGGGTCTAAATCTCATGTTGATTCCTTCGTACATATTATGTCTGTCATTTGTTCAAATTCAAGCTCAAAACGTTCTGCTTTTTTGTCGAGTATCCGACCTATAATAAGTCCCGGTACAGCTACTACCAAACCTAATTCAGTAGTAAATAGTGCCTTAGATATACCCCCCGAAATACTTGAACCCTGTGAAAACATAGAAGAGTTTTGTAACGCATCAAAGGTCTCTATCATCCCTATTACCGTTCCAAGAAGTCCAATAAGAGGTGCAAGTACTATAATGGTCTTTACCAAGATTCCATACTTGCTTGTATCGCTATAGTAAGGCAGTAATGCACCTTCTATATGCTTTCTCATATTTAAGCCCATTGACTTCGCTTTCTGTGCAGCATCAAGCGCATCTACAGCTGCATAGTCCAACAATCCTCTCATAGCTTGTGCATCTCCGCGTTTCTCATGTTTTTCTATGAGACGACGCACACTCCCTTTGGTTCCTCGTTTTAAGATAAAATATCTATAGCCAAGCCCATACCAGAGGAAAATGTTAAGTACAAAAAGTACCCACATTACTGAGCCGCCAGTGTTCATTAACTCTACAAATCTCTCAACATATTCAAATGGTATTAACATCTTATGCTCTGTGTTTCTCGTAAAGGTTTACGATGTGTAATGCACTTTGTTCCATAGAATCTTTAATGTTTTGTGCCCATCCTGAAAGTAAATTTCCAAGCAACAAAAGAGGAATAGCAACGATAAGACCAAGCATTGTAGTTACAAGTGCTGCCGAAATTCCTCCAGAGAGTAACTTTGGATCACCTGTACCAAACTCTGTAATCACATCAAAAGTTTCTATCATACCGGTTACAGTTCCAAGAAGTCCTAGTAGCGGAGCTACAGCTGCAATGACCAAAACAAAGCTTCCAAACCTATCTATCTGAGAACTCTCATTCAAGATACTTTCCATCACTATATCTTCTACATGATTTCTCTCTTTACCGATGTTTCTAAGTAAAGACTTGATAACTCTAGCAGTAGAACCGTCAAAGTTTTTAACTGCTTCAAGTGCTTCATTACCTTTACCGTTCTCTACTTTATTCACAACAATGGCAGTAATTTTTTCTACATTAGAACCTGCTTTCATAAGATTGAAGGTCCTAAATACCAATAATAATAAACCCAATGCACCAAGTGCCAAGATGATATATCCTATCGTCCCTCCACTTTCGATTGTATCGCTTACTGTTTTTTCTTTAACATAGTCTACTTCTTTATCTAGGTTTTCATATATAAAGATATCTAAAGGGTCTCTCATCTCTCCAGCATACAGTGCCTTTGCATCATCAGAAGAGCCTATGGCATTCCAAAGCTTATAGGCACCATTTCCCGCGGGTGCCAAAGCACCTGTAGCATCTGGTGATATACCATATGCAGCTATATTTCCTACTTTTACGATGTCACCTTCAACACGTTTTCCATCGGGAAGATAAAACTCTCCTTTTGTGTTTTGTAGTGATGAAAGCGTTACATAAAGTTTTGATGCCAAATCAAAGGCTTGCTCTAGTTTTGCAATATTTGAAGTCTTATTGTCATCTGAAATTTTAATGTTATATTCACGTAATGACAGTCTAGCCTGATTCATTACGTTTCCAGTAATATCACCATTCTCTTCAAACTCACTTAACATAGTAGTCATTTTACTAAGCTTATGTTTTTTACTATCTAATTGTCCATTTAAATCAAGTAGCTTTTGTTGCAATGCAAATATTTTTTCTTTTGAAGCGATAAGCTCTTTTTTTTGTTGTGCTTTATCTGAAGAGAGTCTTTTTGAAAGTTCTGCTTTTTGTGCTTTTAGAAAAGCATACTCTTTCTTATATGCTCTGTCAAGTTCATTTGCTAATGTCATAGATGCCAATAGACTAAAAGCTATCATCGCTAAAAATATTTTTTTCATTAATTTACTCCTCTAAGTAACAATGCATTTGGTAATGTAAAAAAACCTGTTCTAATTTGTTTTTGTAGTGCATCAAAAAGCTTCAATATCTGTGCTCTATGTACATCATTTTCAGCTAAAACATATGTATATGTATTGCCTTTTTGTTTTACATACCCTACTTCATCATTGGGTGTAGCAAAAAACATCATCACTGAACCTATTTTGGCAATTTTAGCGATTTTGGCTTCACCATTGAGTGTAATTTCTTGTTTGAATTGTCCTATCTCTTTTGTTAAACGCAAGGCATCGTCATAACTTGCCCAAGTAAGTGCAAGTGCTTTTTCTTGCGTAATAGAAGCATCTTTTAAGTCTGTTTTTATTTTATGCAAGACAGCTATTCTCTCCTCTAATTTAAAAGGAATCCCTCTTTGTATCTCTAGTTCCAGTGCATCGAGTGCTTTGTATATTGTTGGTTTTATGTTTTGGCTATTATTTCTTAATGTTTGCAACTCAGATTCCACTTTTGCAAGATTTTGCTCTGTCAGTTTAAGAGCTGTCTCTTGTCTATTAATTTGTGCCTCATTGTCAGAGATTTGCAAAGTATATGATTTCATCTGCGCCTTGTAGGCATCTTTGTTTTCATCTATCTTTGTATATAAAGACTCCACATCGCTTCGAAGTTTCATTATCGACTTTACAATGTTTTCATTACTTTGTGCATATAAGCTCGTACTACCTATTACCCCTAAAGCAAGTACTGAAGCTGCTGCTTTTTTACCCATACTATTCATAAATACTCCCGTCTTAATATTTAATTTGCGATGATAAGATTGTTTGGTAATAGAATGGTTATGTTTTGGATACAAAGTGGTTACATCCAGTTTTGAAGAGATTTACAAAGAGGGCGATGGCATCATCACCCTCTGACACAACATTTCGGGAGAAATTGCGGTGTGTCAAATTAAATATTGGTTAATACAAACAATCTAATCATGTGAAGATTATTTTATATTATTTATACCACTTTCAAACACAGTAGTCAAATTACTACTAGCAGCTTGACCATCATTACCAATTTTGTTTGTGTTCGAACCAATAATAGCTACATTTTCAAAAGAAGTCGCAGCTACATTGTTAGCACCTACTGAATAAATCGCCGGATAATCTGATACTACATCATAAAGAATTGTTGCATTTTTAATGATTGCACCGATACCATCTTTTTTGAAGTAAATAGCACCCTCTTTAAATGTATTTTTAGACGATGAAGTAATATATGCATCCAGACCATTAAATGTAGGCAAGCTATTACCACTCATCTCAATTCCTGAGTTACCGGTTGTTTGGTGAATCACCAAGTTTGTAACTGTACCGGTGTACCCCTCATCAACATCGAAGTGATCATCAGAACATTCGCTTACATTCACATTTGTAAGGTTTACCGTACCGCCCCATAGTTCGATACAGTCATCATCAGATTTATTTACAGTGATGTTTTCAATAACAGTTCCTGAACCAACGCCAACCATAGAGAGACCATTAATCTCTTTGTTCTCTTCCATAGTGATACCGGAATTAAGTATTTTCACATATTTAAGGCTTCCAGAGCTATCTGTTGGATTGTCTGTACCTGGAACAAAGTTAGTATTGACTTCATATGGAGACGTCTCACCAGCTACACCGGCATTACCAATAAGAACAAGTCCACCCCATTGACCCCAAACATCTTCACCGCCATCATACGCAGTCTCACCCATAAATACAATTGGTTTACTTGCCGTACCGTTAGCTACAAGTTTAGAACCTTTATCTACTACCATATAAGATGTTGCTGCGCCTGTTCCTGCCGCACCGACGATGACTGTACCCGGCTCAATTGTTAATGTTGCCCCATCTTTTACTGTGACTAAACCATTGAGACGATATACTTTGTTTGCTCTCCATGTTGTATCTGCTGTAATATCGCCTACGATGTTTTCTTTTGCGGCTACATCCATAGTATTACCTGTTCCACTGTTAAACACAGTAGTCAAATTACTACTAGCAGCTTGACCATCATTACCAATTTTGTTTGTGTTCGAACCAATAATAGCTACATTTTCAAAAGAAGTCGCAGCTACATTGTTAGCACCTACTGAATAAATCGCCGGATAATCTGATACTACATCATAAAGAATTGTTGCATTTTTAATGATTGCACCGATACCATCTTTTTTGAAGTAAATAGCACCCTCTTTAAATGTATTTTTAGACGATGAAGTAATATATGCATCCAGACCATTAAATGTAGGCAAGCTATTACCACTCATCTCAATTCCTGAGTTACCGGTTGTTTGGTGAATCACCAAGTTTGTAACTGTACCGGTGTACCCCTCATCAACATCGAAGTGATCATCAGAACATTCGCTTACATTCACATTTGTAAGGTTTACCGTACCGCCCCATAGTTCGATACAGTCATCATCAGATTTATTTACAGTGATGTTTTCAATAACAGTTCCTGAACCAACGCCAACCATAGAGAGACCATTAATCTCTTTGTTCTCTTCCATAGTGATACCGGAATTAAGTATTTTCACATATTTAAGGCTTCCAGAGCTATCTGTTGGATTGTCTGTACCTGGAACAAAGTTAGTATTGACTTCATATGGAGACGTCTCACCAGCTACACCGGCATTACCAATAAGAACAAGTCCACCCCATTGACCCCAAACATCTTCACCGCCATCATACGCAGTCTCACCCATAAATACAATTGGTTTACTTGCCGTACCGTTAGCTACAAGTTTAGAACCTTTATCTACTACCATATAAGATGTTGCTGCGCCTGTTCCTGCCGCACCGACGATGACTGTACCCGGCTCAATTGTTAATGTTGCCCCATCTTTTACTGTGACTAAACCATTGAGACGATATACTTTGTTTGCTCTCCATGTTGTATCTGCTGTAATATCGCCTACGATGTTTTCTTTTGCGGTTGTTGTTGGATTTACTACCGGATCTACAACCGGATCTACAACCGGATCTACAACCGGATCTACAGCAGAATCTGCAGCTGGATCTGCAGCTGGATCACTACTGCCTCCACCTCCACCACACCCTGTGAATGTTAATGCCACTACTGCTACTGCTGAGAGTACTATGTTTGCTTTTTTCATAAATTATTGTCCTTCTAAGTTGTAATTGACGAGAGAACTTTAACTTAGAGGTGTAACAAAACAACTACATTACAGATACATTTTGGTTACATTAATTTTATAGACTGGCAATCTTCCCCTTTCCCAATCCTACTAACACTAAATAGCATAAAACCCTATTTCGTAATATAAAAAATGGTATCAAAGGAAAGTACAATGTCCTACACTAACATCGGATCAAATGTCGGTTCAATCTCTTCGAAATCAGCAATAATCTGTTCAAAAATCTTCTGTGTTTTTTGCGCTTTGTCACGGTATGCATCAAAAATATATTGTGAAGACGGAAATGCTTTTGCGAGCTCTTCGTAAATCAAAATACGTCCGTTAATATGGCGATTAAACTCCGCAAAAACATCTTCCAAATAGGCTCTGGTTGTCGTGTGCCGAAAAAGAGCTTTAAGCATTTTAGCGCGTTCTTTAATGGGTAACGATTCGCCAATCGCTTCGGCTACCCGTTTAATATCCATTCGTGACATATAAACACCGCATTGTGCCGGTGCCAAGAGATGTTGTGACACCTGTTCTACAAAACTCGGTACCGGTTCATCATCTACCGCATCTCCTCCGTCAGGGTTGACACCGTTTGCACAGTTGCCATCTTCATTGCCGTTGCACTTATTGCGCACAAAAGCATCAAACTCAGCTCGTAAATCATCTAAATCATTGGGATTCATTCTGTTCCTTCGAAAATGGTGTGGGCACTCGCATTCATATAGATGAGTATATCATCATAGCCTAAATATTCCGATGCAGGCAACATCGAAAAGGGTGAACCGGCTTGAGACAAGTCTACAACGGTATTGGCACCGGTCACCGGAGAAAAAAGTCTCTTCTGATCGGCAGCATTGAGTGCTATATCATACGGTGAAAAGTCTGCACTTCGTTCATTATTGACACGCTCAATATCGATATCAATTCCTTCGAGTGCATCACCGAGCGTGTCAATAAGTTCTTTACAGGACTCAACCCTGTCATTAAAGAGCGTAATCGTGGTAAGGGAGCTTTTATTTACATGTAAAAGCACCGCTTTTGCCAATGCACCACTGCCGTAAAGAGCTAATGATTGCGCGGCTTTATCGCTAAAGAGTCTGTTGAGGGCTCTGCCAATGAAAATTTCACCGTAAAGTGTCCCTTCACGGACTGTTACAATATCACAAAATCCACACACCTGAACATCATTGCTTACAGCATCACACCAATCTGCAACATTATGGCGATATTCACGGCTAATCACCACACCGTTTAGTTTGGCATGTCTAAGCCCTGAAATCGTAAAATAGAGATCGTCAGCTCTAATATTCATCGGTATCATCATCGCATCGGTATCGATACGTTTGAACCGACTGTTCATCATAACGCTAAAACGGTCTTGTTGTGCATATTCCCCTAAAAAACCATAGACTTTCGTGTTGGGTTTTATCGCATCGTCATTATTCATCATAGATTATTCAATCCCCCACAGTGCTTTGGCTTCATCCTCTTCTATCTGACAGCGACGACATATCGTTTCACCATGAAGAGAACTAAATGCCAATCCACATTCGTGACACTGTTTGACATCGAATGCAATCAGATTTTGTACCGAAGACTCAAAAAACTCTTTCATATTATACGACGGTGAAACGGTTATTGCATCGCTCTCACAGACATCATGACAAAGATGACAACGCACGCATAAGAAAGGGTCAAAATCGATTTTTGAGTGTTTCATATCGGAACTCAATGCGCCACTGGGACAGATACGATAACACATTTGACACGCTGTACACAGTGAGGCATCAAGAAGTTTTTGTGAGGTAAACGTTAAGGCATTCGCATCGATAATATGGTGGGTTTCCGGCTTTTGAGTACGTTTGAGTGCCATGAAAAGCAACTTTCTTTTGTTCGTCAACTTTTTATGACGTACAGATGCAATATTGATATCATCAACACTGTGCGCTATATACTCATCTGTTGCCATCTCGACATGCCGATCCCAATCATGTTTTGCCTGATAGGCTTTTTTCAGGGTAAAGGTTTGAAAAAAATCCCGTCTGCTACGCTCTGTTTTAATGGTTTCATCTTCATAAGCGACCTCTTTCATTGTTACGACTGCACGACTCTGCATCGCTTCGAGAACATAGTTGGCTTCATGGGCATTCTGTTCAATGTGCGTTTTACATGTAAATGCAATACTGCAGTCATTGCAATGTCCCATATCCAGAGTTAGCCCGCCTTTAAGTAATGCCAAGGCCAGCAGATGCTCAACATGCAATGCTGCCATGCACGGTACGTTTTTTTGACAGGAGATGAGTGCATCCGATTCGGAGGCAAACTCAAAGAAAAATTCCGTCACATTAAAATTGTCAAGCTCAAGTGCTTCGGTCGGACAGATACCGCTACAGCCGCCACACCCGACACATGAAAAAAGATTAATCGCCGGCAGTGATTCCGGCGCTGTCTTAATGGCATCAACAGGGCAGATGGTTTCACACAAACGACATTCGCTAAATTTTGATACGGATCGAACGCACGCCGCGCTATTTAAAGAGAGTCCGGCCATTATTGAAACGGTGTTCCTTGGGTAATATACTCATTATCACTTAAGAGAAACTCCAGTGCCGTCTGGGCAATATCATAGTAGTAAGGCGTTCGCGCCTCATATTTCATATTAATGAGATACAGTGGTGCCCACTGAAGCAGGTGCTTGTTTAAAAACTCTTTCTGCACATGTTTTAATGCTGCTACGGCATCATTGTCGTCTTCCGCTTCGGCCTTACGCTGTGCTTCACACAGATGGTGCATAAACTCCAATTCGACACCGATATGATCACTTGAAACCACTCGTGCCGCTTCATAATCGACAATAAAATCGTAAGCGCTATAGATATCGGTTACAGGGTTGGCACCGCCGGTCTCAATCATCTGATCGTCCCGGGTATAAAAAGTTTCATACGGAATTAAATGCAACAAGGAAAGATCTGAAAAGTCAGGATTAAGATACTCATGAATCAACTGATGCATCGAAAGCGTGTTCGCTTCATTCCACGTTGCAAACGTCGGAAACATTTCCAACATATTGGCATCGTTTCGTATCTGCTCAATCAATGGCGCATCACTCTCTTGCAGCAATACTCGCGATAAAAGCGCATAAAGATTACTGCGTGCTTGTGTTTCATTCATAAAATCATTATCTCCCAACCGCTACATCTCCCAACCGCTACACATCGTTAATGCGCACGGCATAGGATTTATCTGAAAGCGGTACCCAGGGACGTTTGATATGCTGCGGTCGACGCAAGGTGTCGTTAGCATCAAGCGGACGGGTCAACACATCACGCCATGCCTGATATGTCTTAAAGTTGTTATCGTAATTTACATGTAAATCACCAATCTTGTCCCCTTTTTGCGCCGGTTCTAAAATAACTTTTTGATGCCAACAGTGCATTCCTGAAATAGGGTCGGGATGTGTCGGTGCTACGGCATTTTGCCATGATCCGCTGAGTCCGTCCCACCAGATATTGTCCGAATCCCTGTTATAGGCGACGAATCGTTTGGAGTGAAACGGTTGAATTCCGTCAACATACTTGAGTTTTCCCTCTTTGCCATCCATCTGAAGCTCAGCAAGAGGAACGCCAAAGCTATTAATACCGCTGCTACCGTCATAATCTTCAATAGTGATCTGTCCCGCTGTAGTACCCGCATTGTTGGGTGCTTCACTCATGAATGCTTTATTGGTCATGTCACGCGGTGCAGTGCTTGCAGCTACTTTTCCGTCACTTACACCGTTAGGAATACTCACCGAGTTTTTCAACTTCCAGCGACCACCGTGATGTGAACATGCCAAGGTTCCGGGAAGAATTCCTTCTGTCGGCACTGCCATGGCAACAAAATAACCGCTTTCAAGTCCGGAAACGGTATCGACAATACGAACGCGAACAGCATCACCGCGTTTAAATCCCAAACGTTGCGCATCGCCGGTAGCAATCCAGATGGGGTCATGGTTTTGCGAAATCTCCATCAGATGTTTGGAGTTGGCTGAGCGTGTATGAATATTGTACGGCAGACGAAAAACAGTATTGAGTGCAAACTCATTTTTTCCTTTCATGTACATGTGATTGACATGAGAGACAATATGCACCATTTCCCGCTTCTCTTGCTCATTACGCGGATAAAAAGGAATGGCATATTCCGGCCATTTCCAATCATCGGCTAACCACTCGCAAAAGAAATCCAGTTTTTTGTCCAATGTGGCGAAGCCCTCCATTTTTTTACCTTCAATCTCAATACCAATAGGCTTTATCTTGCCGTGAACATCTGCTTTAACTACTCCCGTACGTGCATCAATGGTCACATGTTCTTTAAGGTATTTATGCCCATGAGAAATATAGTGTCTGCCGTCATCTTTCATTTCCCGCTCTTGTGCAGAGTAGATATGGTTCTCTTCCATCCATGCACCGTAGTCTCTCATGTACTCATAAACCGGAAATTCCGAATTTTTATACCGAGGGTCCGCTGTTGCCGTGCGTTTGAGATTGGGCAGATTATCTCCAAATGCCGCATCATACCATTCGGCAATAGTTACCGGTTTACCCGGATGACGCTTGGACTCCCACATTTTTTTCACACCTAAAGATCCATCCGGATCAATATAGTTCACACACATATCAAACCAAAATTCATTCTCTTCCCAAACTTCCCCCAAACCGGCTTTAATATGCGCTTCGAGTGTAGCCCGATTGGGATTGTTCGGCTTCCATCCTGCTTTTTCCAATGCAACCCGCATAACCGGTTGGCGAAACGAAGTCCATCGTGCCGGCATGGTCGCTTCGGAGTGTTGATCATGACGCTCTCCCGCCAATCCTACCGGAAGTACATAATCGACATACCAGTTGGTTTCACTCCAGACCGGAGAGAGATTAAAGGTTAACTCCATTTTTGACTCATCTTTAAGCACTTCAATCCAGCGGAATCCGTCAGGGTTGATCCAGACCGGATTATACATTCGCGGAATCCAGACCGAAAGTTTTTGCGGTACGTTCAACCCTCGTTTTATCCACTTCTGTTGCCACTGCGTATCACTCAAAAGATGTGGCAGCAAATAGGACATCTCATACGTTGAAAGCGGCCATTCCGGTGGCCATGTCAGCTCATTCCAGACATCGACTTTTGGAATATTAACCCCACGTTTGCCTTGTCCCCGTGTCGCACTGCCTCCTTTGCCTGCCACAGAAATGACATGAAAGTGGTGGAAGAATGTGCCGCCTTTCGTACCGATAGCACCGCGTAGCGCAATCGGCAAATAACCGGCACGTCCACTCATCCAGCCGCCACGGTTTCCTGCCGCCGTTGCGCGCCAGAAATATGATGATATAGCATCACCCGCCCAAATAAACATCTCATAGAGTTTTTCTAGCTTATATGCCGGAACACGTGTCTCTTTGACAGCATATTCCAATGTGTAGGGAGCATACAGCTCTTTAAGCACCAATAAGAAACTCTCAAAACTGTTATCTTCGGGAAGCTTGGCAATATAGTTTTTCTCGACCATAAACTTCAGATAGTCCTCGTTGTCCATAAAAACTTCCCAGTTCAACCACTTCTTCACAAAGCGTTTGTCTACGTTGTTTTCTTGCAAGATACGGTTTGCCAAATAGAGGTAGAGGACCGGCTCGGTTCCGGGCCATGCAGCAATCCAAAGATCGGCCATACCTGCAGAATTGGACATACGCGGATCCAATACGACCAGTCGTGCCCCTTTTTTACGCGCATCGGCAATAAATGATGCCGATTGCTGAAAATAATGTCCCGCATCAGCAGCATGAGAAGAGTTTAAAAACACCAGTTTTGCGTTTGCCCAATCCGGAGACGTTCGGTCATCGTTTGCCCACTGAATTGTCGGTGTGCGCCCTCCAGAAGAGCAGATGTTGGTATGTGAATTAAAGGCATCACTTCCTAAAGTGTGCCACACCTTACCGGTGAAACCGTTCTCATTGGGTCGTCCTACATGGAACATAACTGATTTTTTAGAGAGTGCATCACCGACACGCAGTGTATCGCCCATTTTTTTACCAATGGTATGCATCGCTTCATCCCATGTCGTCCGTACCCATTTGCCTTCACCGCGAGCCGATCCCGGTGCCCGTTTCAGCGGAAAGGCAATACGATCGGGATCATACATCTGCGATTGAGTCGCATACCCTTTCGCACAATTGCGTCCGCGCGATGCGGGGTGAAGCGGGTTACCCATATATTTTTTGACCGTAAATGTTTTTTTGTCAATCCATGCCGTCAAACCGCACGATGCTTCACAATTTGAGCATGCCGTGGGTACAATCATGTAATCATGTACTTCAATGCCATCAGGATTGTCCTCACTCTGAATACCGTGACGCTCAATACCGCCGCGCTTCCAGTCCTCGCCGCTAAGTTCTTGAAAACTCTCCCACTCCTCTTGGGGCGGATAAAACGAGAGGCTATCCGGCGTATCGGTAAACTTGCTCTCACGCACAGATTCCGCAACGGCATTCGTTGTAAATACCCCTTTGGCAAGGGTCACCCCTGCTACGGTAAATGCCGCGCCTTTTAAAAACGATCTTCTACTTTGTAAATACATCTATTATTACCTCTCTTAGCTCATATTCAGTAGTTGTGGAATGACCAACCACACATGCTTGCTTATCCAAAGCCCCACAAGCGCACTTATGGATGCCAAATTTAAAATACTTGTTGAACGGTTCATCAGGGCTAAAACGACTAAAATAAACGGTCCTACAAAGGCAAGAATCTGACCGACCCAAAACATTGTTGCATATTCGCCATTACCTTTAATAAACTCAAGTACTGCGGCTACCTCTTCGGCTTTCATCGGTCCAAACACCAGTTCACTCATATACAGAATAAACGCACCCAAAGCACTGAATGCCAAAATGATCCCCAAATCACGCTTGGCTTCATAAGAGAGTCTGTTTCCTATTAAAATCATCACGGCTGACCCTGAAAGTGTTGCTGCAAAAATCATTTGCGCCGCTTCGGTAGGCATTTGCCATAATTCTCGTGCCGTTGATTGCGCCATGAGTCCGGCCGTATAGAGTGTCACCGGAATGGCTAACACAACCGTCCATGCCAAAACTTTGTCAAAAAGTATGGTATCTTTTTTAATAAAACTGGCATAGAGCAAGAGAAACAACAATCCGACAAATAACGTTGCCATCCATGCACCCACCGTAATGGCCGAAGTAAAATGCGGATGGAAAAAGATATGCCAAAAACGAAACATCTGGTGCAGGTCTATAACGGTAAACAGTAAAAACACATGAATGGCAATCACAGAGATCAATGCCACCTTAAAGCGGTAAGCAGCCGCTTCGACAGGATATTTTTTGAGCAGATAAAAGAGCATAAAAATCACTCCCGTTCCAATACTCTTTGCCCACATATTCATGGTAATAATCCAACCCCACACAACACCCGGAAGCCCAACGTCTAGCGTTACTACTGCATTGGTTGCAGCTACTGTTTCATGTACCATTAGTGGTCTCCTCCTACGGGCATTTTACTGGTCAGTTTGTTAAACAACGAATAGCCTTCATCACGTCGTGATGCCAGTGGATTCAAATGCACATTACCACCACCGACATAATAGTGATGCGGCAATGTGCCTTTTTCCGGCTTACGTACCTGAACATCACCTTGATGGGCCTGAATATACTTGCTGATATTAGATGTTTTATCGTCCAAGTCTCCAAAAATATTGGCTTCTACCGGACAGGCAACCACACACGCCGGCATCATCGAGCTTGCAACACGGTGGGCACAATACGTACATTTGTCTGCCGTTTGCGTTTCGGGATCGATGTAAATGGCACCGTAAGGACATGCCATAACACATCCGGCACATCCAATACAACGCTCTTTGTCAATATTGACAATGCCGTTTTCAATATAGTGCAGCGCACTTACCGGACAAATACGCTCGCACGGCGCATTGGCACAGTGATTACAACGTAACGGCGTAAAGGTACGTTTGGTTTCAGGGAACATGCCTACGTCAACATATTTAACACGCAGTCTCCAAGTACTGAGCGGTACCTCATTTTCTACTTTACAGGCGATCTCACATCCTTTGCATCCCATACAAAGATGCAGGTCAACCAAGAATCCTAATTGCATCTCATTCTCCCTTTAGCTAAATTTATATGTAATCTGTCCGATATAGATATTGATAGAGCAAAACATCAAATTTTGATACTTTCAAAGCATTTATGTGAAATGATATTATCAAATTTTAGATTAACCGTAGCTAAATAAAAAGATATTCTTTTTATGATTTACTTAAGAAGTGGAATATATATTGCTTCGCAATTTTCAATGAAAACGTGCTATCATTGAGGTAGCAGAAACTGTTTAACGCCAACAAGAGTCTATTATGAAATTATTAAAACTTATAATTTGTCTAACATTACCGGTCGCATTCTCCTCTGCTGCTACCATCGTTGACTATACAACTCATGATGAAGCCAAAAAATTTATAGCTACGATGGTAAATGAAGAGAAATTTTGTCCTGATGAGCTCAATACATTATTTGCCAATGTTGAACTGCAACATCGCTCATTAAAATTCTACAAAGTTTCAAAAAAGAAAACGAAAAAAAAGCGAACTAAAAAAAATTACGGCAGCTGGAGCCGTTACGAGAAAAAGCTCCTCAATCCCAAACGTATTACCAAGGGAATTGACTTTATGTTTGAACATCAAAAGACCCTGATGCGTGCCTATAAACAGTACGGCATTCCCGCCGAATACATTACCGCTATTATTGGTGTTGAGAGCTACTACGGTGCTTACACCGGAAAACATCCCGTTTTCGATACGCTCTGCACGCTTGCATTTGAAGAAAATCGCCGAAACGACTTTTTTACCAAAGAGCTTCGAGAGTTTTTAAAAATGACCAAACGCGAAGCGCTCAACCCCAGAGAACTTAAAGGTTCCTATGCCGGTGCCATCGGTTTGGGACAGTTTATGCCCAGTAACTTTGAAAAACTGGGTGTTGATTTTAACAATGACGGTAAAGTTCGTATTTCCGAACCTGAAGACGCTATTGGCAGTATTGCCAACTACTTTAAACAGAGCGGGTGGAAAAAAGGCGTTCCTGTAGCCACGCGCGTCTCTTACAAAGGCAAACGTTTCAATCAACTCAAAACCGGATATCTGCACAAGTACTCCCGAAAACATCTTAAAGACATCTACCCTAAAGACAAAAATTTTACCTACAACGACAAAGTCAGTCTGATTAAACTTGAACGCACCACGTATGACGAGTTATGGTACGGTACCAAAAACTTTTACGTCATAACCCGTTACAACCACAGCTCCTATTATGCCATGGCAGTACATCAGTTGGCCCAAAAAATCAAAGAAGGGTATAACAAACGGCATCTTGCAATGAAATAATACTATTTCAGACGTACCCGTACCGACTGTTCATGTGCCGTTAGCCCTTCGGTATGGGCGATGTGGGCGCATGATTCTCCAATATCCTGAATTGCTTGCGATGAAAAAGCAATGATCGACGATTTTTTCATAAAATGTTCGACATTCAACGGCGAATAAAACTTTGCCGTGCCACCGGTTGGCAGCGTATGGTTCGGACCGGCAATATAATCTCCAATCGCTTCGGGGGTATGATGACCCAAAAAGATTGCACCGGCATGCTTAATGGCAGGAAGCAACTCCCAAGGGTTAGCGGTCATAACCTCCAAATGCTCCGGTGCAATCTCATTCATTAGCGCAATTGCTTCATCCATATCGTTAGTGACAATAATAGCACCACGCTCTTCAATGGATCTACGGGCAATCTCATGACGCGGTAATTTCTGCAGCCATGTTTCAATCTCAATTTCTGTCTCTTCGGCAATGCGTTGTGAAGGGGTAATGAGAATGGAACTTGCCATCTCGTCATGTTCTGCCTGAGAGAGCAAATCAATGGCAATATGGCTCGCATTAGCACTTTCATCGGCTAAAATACCAATCTCACTCGGTCCGGCGATCATATCAATATTGACCTCTCCAAAAACCATTTTTTTGGCCGTGGCCACAAAAATATTTCCCGGTCCGGTAATAACATCAACCTTTGGAATAGTCTGAGTACCGTATGCCATGGCAGCAATGGCGCTGGCACCGCCGACTTTATAGACCTCACTAATGCCACATAAATGGCAAGCTGCAAGCAGTAGTGCATTGGGCTCATTGTCAGGAGTTGGCGTGCATACAATAATTTGTTGTACTCCGGCAACCTGAGCGGGAATAACATTCATGAGCAACGAACTCGGGTACGCTGCTTTACCGCCGGGAATATACAGCCCGGCACAATCAACTGCGCTTACCTTTTGTCCTAAAATGGTACCGTTGGCTTCAGTGTCAAACCAACTTTTCGGCAGCTGTTTTTCATGATAGGTTTTAATTCGATCATAAGCAAGATGCAGGGATGCTTTCAAGGTTTCATCAAGCTCTTCATACGCCGTCCGCATTAAAGATACCTCAATTTTAAGGTCACGGTCATCTTGAGGTTTCCAATTGTCAAATTTGGCAATATGTGCTTTTAAGGCACTGTTTTGATGTTGTTTAATCTCATCAATAATGGTCTGAACGACGGTACCGACCTCTTCCATATCTACGTTGCCGCGTTTTAAAAGCGTGTTAAAATACTGTTGAAATGTTGTCTCGTGTGTTGATGTTATGATCATAACAATACCTATGCTGTAAAATTGATGGCATTATAGCAAAATATTGGTAGCATCCGTGGTACCACCCTAAAAAGGGTAGTTTTTATGATTTACTTGTGTAAGACTTTGCGGGTTCCCAACTCTTGCGTCGGACGATACGTGTCTTTGTAGAGTTTGCGAAATTGCTCGTGCTGCTCTTTGGAGATGGTAATGGGCTCTTTCATGACATACCACTCGACAATTTGCGTACACGGAGGCGTTGTCAATGAGCCTAAATAGTGGTAAAATCCTTTATCGGTCGGTAACAGATCTTTAGCGTTTAACGTGATGGTATCACTCACTTTACGGTCACCCTCTTTTAGCGGCATATTGTCAAATACCGTTTTTAAGAAAGCATTGGGCTTACCAATGTCAATAAACACCCCAATAACCGCCAGCTCACCCACTTCGCTTTGATGGACTAGGTGAACCTCCATCGGGTAACGTTTTCCGTCAACGGTATGCTCGCTTCCTTCATGAAAATGAAACTGTACCAGTGTAAACTCTTTACCGTCAAGAAGTGCAGTAGATTTTCCGTCACTGTTCACCTGAATGGTATGACCGTTATTGATAATATTTAAAGGTGCGTTGGTATAACTCACAAAAACACCGTCAACTACAGATGCTTGCTTTGCTTTGTCTGTAGCTATATCTATGGGTGATTGACGCTCTCCGTTGGCACAACGTTCAAAATCCGGCTTAAGTTTTCCCCAGTCTTTTGGGCCTGTAGTGCCGTCATAGCCCCAGTGGGGTTCATGGTGACTGTGGTCGACCTCAACGGCAGTTAACGGTGTCGCAACCATTAGGACTGCTGCAGCCATAGCTAGTGAACTTTTGAGTAGGAGTTGCTTCATTCTTATACCTCTTCATATTAAAATTTTTCATACTTTAATGTAAAAGGGACTCTAAAAGCAAGATTAATTGATGAAGTGACAGCCAAGACAAAAACGATGATACCTATTGTAACATCGTTATTTTTAAGTTATTTTATTTTGACATTTGTTGTTTTTTTTAGTGACCTATACTCTTTTTACAGCTTTTAACCTTAACCTTACATAATCAGCTACCCATCCATCTTTTTCAGCACCCCAATCCACTAAAAACTAAATTTCAAGAGTTGAGCGATAGAGTCATCTAAATCCCATCTGTTGTTGATTAGTTGTTCTTGAATTGATTTTGCACCATTCAAGTGTAAAATATTAAGAATAATACTTCTTAATATTGTCATTAAAAATGGATTTAAATGACAGTTATGGTCATCCTCTTTGAGGACATTATCTTTATATTGATGCATCGTCTGACCTGTCCCCAAGAAGTTGAGCCACTTTCAAAGTTAGAATATAATGTTTGACAAGAGGAACAAGTCAATGAAAAAGCGATTCACAGAAGAGCAGATCGTCAAGATTTTACAAGAAGCCAAAAG
>JALSLA010000096.1 GCA_026988515.1 Helicobacteraceae bacterium
TCAAATTCTCAGGTTTTGTGCGTCTTGGGTCGCGGTTATAGTATTTTTCAAATATCGGTTTGTCATCTATTGTCATTTCATTGCTGATGATACAGTCCATCAAACTGGCATAGACATCTTTTACTCCTTCATAACTTCCTTTATGAAGATAGCATAAACACTGATAGCGTCAAGATTTTTCTGTAAATTCATCTTAGACTCCATGACTCTGTTTCAGATTTTCCCAGGAAACATACTTTTGGATTATTCTATCTTTTGGCGACTGAGGGAAGCCAGCTATAGCAAAAATCCATGCATAGTTATTATTATATCTTGAACTATTTTTTATCATTCTGCCTAACCCCGCACGCCGTGCAAAACGGTGCATAGCGGTAAATCTCGTGGTTACATGAGAGACAAGATGTTTTAAGCTTCTCGCCGCAAAATCCACAGTACTCATCGGCAGGGCTTCGTTTGCTTCCACAGTTGAAGCAGCATTCGCGTTTGACATTGAGGGTTTTGGTGTCTTTGAGGACTCTTTTTTTTGCTTGGTTTTGCTGAATTTTGTGGATGATGATGCCAAAGAGTGTCAGGAAAAATAAAATACCCAAAACATTTAATACGATGATCATGTTGTGCGAGGTAAAGAAGGCAATGAGTTTGGCGAGAAAGAGCCTTGGGATGATGCTGTAGATGAGTTGTATTAGCTCTATGAGTCCGTAGAGTGCGGCAGCGGACGCAACATAGAAAGAGAGTTTGGCAAATATATGTTTCTCTCTTTTTGCAAAAAATCGATAGAAAAAGTAAAAAAGCAGCCAGATAGGGATGACAAAGGCAAAGACCTGTAGGCTTATCTTGAGGCGGTAAAATTTTCTCTCAAAAGAGAGATTGTCAAGAATTTGGTCAGCATATTTATCTCGAAGCGAAATAAATTCTTGAATTTCGGGATAATTTGTCAGATCCTTTTTTTGAGCGATAACTTTGTTGAGATTCTCTTTTTGTGATCTAAGTTTTGCCAACCTCTCTTTGACTGTGTCGGCATTGGCGTTGAGGAACGATTTGTTAGGGCTTTGTTTACTTACTTTTTCAAGTAGCATTGAGCTGTATTGCTCTTTTAGTTGACGCTGTTTTAAAGAGAGGGAGCGGATTTGCTCTTCGAGTTTTCTTATCTGTAAAATTTCGGACTGGATACGGTGGTTTGAGAGGATCTTTTCATAGCCTTTTTGCACTTTTTGGCACTGTGGTGCTTTACCAAAAAAATCATAGTAACTGTTACGATATTTTCCAGGAGGTTTTTGGAAGTCGAAAATCGTGAAATGATCGATTTGTGCAAATTGTTCACACTTGTAGCTATATTTTTCTTCAGGTGGTGTGCTTTGGTGGATACTGCTGCCGATACCATTGGCGATAAGCCAGAGTGCAGTAAAGAAAAAGAGTATCATCAAAGCTTTTGAAAATCCCGTTAGTTCTACTTGATTGACAGAGAAGAACTCTCTTTTATAGTTGCGATAAGCCTCTAAAACCTTTTTGATAAACTTCATCAAACCACTCCTTTATAGTCATGTAGCAAAAGTTATGCCATCTGTTTTTATTACACTAACCACAAAAAGGTTACAACTTCGTCCTCTGTCAGATAGTGATGTGGATTCAATTGTGAAGATACACAGCGATAAAGATATGTCTAAAATGCTCTCAGATTCTTTTCCTGATCCCTATACAAAAGATGATCATGTTACGCTTGGCTACTGGATCGGAAAAGCAGGGTGGGGTGAGGGTTTGCATAGAGTCGCTCCTGTATTTTAAGAAGCGATTATAGAAAATTTAGGGAAAAACAAGCATATCTAAATCACAAAAATCAAACCCTGCTGTATGGCAATAATACTTATATTCAGATACTAAATCATTTGTAATCACATCATTGTATTGATTGATTAAATTCATAGGAGCACCTGCACCTAGTGTATGATCCAAAAACTCATCTATTGGTGCTAAGAAGTCAATTTTCGGTATTAGGCTATCATAATCTCCTGTGAAATAGCTATGATCATTATTTGCCTCTAATACAATATACTCTTTATCTACGTTTATCTGTGTTAAAGATTTAAAAATAGCAAGGTTTATTTTAGGGTCTTGATAATGATGATATGGTTCTCCAGCATAATCATCCCAATCGGGATGTATTCCATCATGATTGATACCGTCAATTCCGCCAAACTGCATTAGCAATGTTGGGGTATCAAATCTATTAAGCATTACTTCTGTTGTACCAAAAGGGAACCAGCCATCCAAGGACATTACTACACTGTTTGTATTTCCTGCTATGTTATTGCCTTTCAAATAATTCATAAGATAATGCACCGTTCCACCACCAGACGAATGTCCAATTATGCCAAGTTTGGTAATATTGGCATGGTACGTATTATGTACCATATTGAGCCTGTCAGTCAACTCTTGATTATAGACACTGGGTGTAAAGCATTTTCCCCTCTCTTGTTTTGCAATCACACAATACCCCAAAGATGCTATATACGTTAAAAATCCATCATAACTGTCCAAATTTGATTTCCAACCACTCATAAAAATAATTGTAGGCAAATTATCTACACCTTCTACATAGTAAATGGCATTGTTAACCTTGCCATCTTCTGATGTTTTTACCGATTGGACCTGATTTAAATAAGGGCCTTCGGTTCCAAAATCTCTTCCAAAGTTTTCTACTGTAAACCTGTATCTTGCTCTTACAGTTGCATTTTCTCCATATTCATTATGAAAAAAGAGTCGTATCTCATACTCTCCTGAAGGCATATCTTGTCTGATATTATCCAGTTGTGTTGATCCATTAGCTACCCAGTTCCATGCTATGACATTACCCCAGTCATTATTATCTTCCACACGGTACACCCCTACCCAGTCGTTATCACCTGAAAGTTGTCCATCGATGGTGATAGATACTGTATCATTGGGTTCATATTGGGTGGCTTGAGTTGCTATGCGAGGAGTTGTATGGTTAGTTTGAATATACGGTACAAAAGTAATAATATCCCCCACCATTATAGGTATCCAGTTATTTGATGCGTTAAGTAGTGTACTCATAATGAGTACGAAAAAAAGTTTCATTGTTTTTTTTATAATTTTTCCTTTTATATGTCGTTAATAATGTTGAAAAACACTTTCCATCACCAAAGCACTTAGCAAGGCAATAGTATTTTAAACCCTTAGCTTCAAAAATAGAGTTTGTTTAAATGTATGTTGGTTGCGGAAGCTGGATTTGAACCAGCGACCTTCGGGTTATGAGCCCGACGAGCTACCGAACTGCTCTATTCCGCGGTATGTAGAAGAGAAGATAGAATTTACATGTATTTTAAAATTATATGCGAGTAATTTAAATAGTATGGAAACAATAATCTAGGTGGTGGCCTGTCTCGGAATCGAACCAAGGACACAGTGATTTTCAGTCACTTGCTCTACCGACTGAGCTAACAGGCCACGTTTAAGAGGTCGAAATTATAGCTATTGAAGTTTAAAAACTAGCTTAATGCCTTAACATGCATTTTAAATTCCTCACCACGCGCAATATAGGAGCTAAACTGATCTAAACTTGCTGCAGCGGGAGAGAGAAGCGCAATACTCTCTTTTGTGTGGTATTGGGCTATTTTGGCAACGGCATTGTCGAGAAAATTACATGTAACATAGGTTATGTCGTACTGCTGCGCAAACGACTCTAAACGTAAGGCATTGCTCCCAATAATATAGAGAGACACTTCTGACGGAAACTGTCGGAGTGCTTCAAACAACGGAGTCAGATTGACCCCTTTGTCGTCACCCCCTACAATAAGATGTAGCGGTCTGTTCGCAACGCTTCGTATGGCTCCGAGTGTTGCATCGACATTGGTCGCTTTAGAGTCGTTAACCCAGAGTCTGCCCTGGGTATCGTAGAGATGTTCCTGGCGGTGTGCATCCATGGTAAAGGTATTGATACGGTCGTAATTGCTCTGATTGTAGAGAATTTTTTCAACCCCCATGGCAATGACGGCATCGAGTAAAAAGACCCCCGAGAAGGCTATTTTCTCAAGTGAAAAACCGAAATAACGCGCAAGGTCATGTTCATTGTCGTAAAGAATTTTGAAACCGGCAGTCGGATAATCGGCATACCGTCGCGGTAAAATGACGGCTTCGCCCTCTTGGATCTGTTGCAACGGTTTGAGTTTTGCCGCTTCATAAGCCTCCATGCTGCCGTGCCATCCCAGATGATCGGGAGCAACAGGGAGCAACACGTAGATGTCGGGTTTGGCGTATTCCGTATAGTGCAGGGTAAATGAGCTGGTCTCCAAAACCCAAATAGGTGCGTGTCGATCAAGCAGTGCTACGGGTGTACCGATATTACCGCCGCTGAGCGCACCGCGGGAGGCGAGCATATGGGTAATCATCTGTGTGGTAGTCGTCTTGCCGTTGGTACCGCTGACCCAGATGGAAAAAGGCATCGCTTCGGCATAGAAATCGTAGTCGCTCATGAGATGTCGCGCCTGTGTAATTAGCGGATGTGAGGGTGCAATACCCGGAGAGGTGATCTCCAAAGCAGAATAGTTCGGATCAAAAAGATGTGACGGGAGTACGCGATTGCCCGCATCATCTTTAAAAGGCTTGGTCACTTTGTCGTCGTAAAAAATACATGTATTTCCTGCTTGGGCAATGGCACGGGTGGTTTTTCCGTAACCAAAACAGCTGATTGAACGCGGCATTAGCGGATCTTTAGCGTGATGAGCGCCAACAGGTTCGAGAGCATAGCAATGATCCAGAAACGGACAATAATTTTGTTCTCTTTCCAGTTTTTCATCTCAAAATGGTGGTGAATGGGTGCCATGAGAAACACCCGCTTGTTACGGAGTTTGTAACTTCCTACCTGTAAAATGACCGAAACGGTTTCAATAACAAAAATCAGACCGATGAGAATGAGCAGAAACTCACTTTTGGAGATAATGGCCATATAGGCAATGAAAGCGCCTAATGTCAATGAGCCGCTGTCACCCATAAAGACTTCGGCAGGGTGACAGTTAAACCATAAAAACCCTGCCAGCGCACCAATAAGTGCCGAGGAGATTACCGCGACTTCACCGACGTTAAAGTGTGGCATGAGCAAATAGTTGCTAATGACGGCATTACCGGTAATATAGACAATAATACTGAGTGAGGCAAGCGAAGCGATGGACGGAACCGTTGCCAAGCCGTCGAGTCCGTCGGTCAGATTGACGGCATTGGAGGTTCCGACCATGACAAAAACCCAAAAAAACAGCGAGACAATACCCATGTCAAAGAGTGCCGTTTTGACAAAGGGTACAAAAAGATGGGTGTCGAATCCGGCATAAAAAACTAGAAAAGAGCCGACAATGAGAGATGCGCCCAGTTGAAAAAGCAACTTAACACGCGCACTCAAGCCCGCCAAATTTTTGTTGTGACGTACTTTGGTGTAATCATCCTGAAAACCGATTAAAGCAAAGAGCAGCAGGGTCAACAGACCGCCAAGAGCGTAAGCGCTGGAAAACTTAATGGTGAGTACAGAGGCAAGGAGTGTCGCGGCAATAAAGACAATGCCGCCCATTGTAGGTGTTTTTGCCTTTTCCTGATGGTTGTCGGGTGCCCAGTCGTTAATAGGTTGATGATGGTCGGCCTGTTGAGCCCAGCGAATAAAACGTGGCATTAAAATCAGCGTAAATATGAGTGAAAGAAAAAAAGCGATTCCGGCACGTACGGTAATGTACTGCAAGATATTGACATCAAAAATTTGATAGATCCAGTAAAGCATGAGGCGGTATATCCTAAAGTTAAAATGGCGGTACGAAACAATGGCTTAAGTACTTAAAAGCGATATTCTAATATAATTGCACAAATTTTTTGATTAAAAAAGGAGCGCTTTTGCCAAAAAAAGCAATTCTCGTTATTACAGACGGTATCGGATATTGTGCCCGAACCGACTCCAATGCCTTTTACAATGCAACAAAACCGACGTATGACAGGCTCTTTCATGAAGTGCCGCATGCCCTAATCGATACGTTCGGTCTGAGTGTCGGATTGCCGGAAGGACAGATGGGAAATTCGGAAGTGGGACATATGAGTATTGGAAGCGGCAGGGTGCTGTATCAGGATCTGGTCAAAATTTCACTGGCGTTGCAAGAGGGAACGTTTCAAGATAATCCCGCATTTGTCGCATTAATGCAAAACCGAAGCAGACGACTGCATCTTATTGGTTTAATGAGTGACGGCGGCGTGCATTCGCATATTGATCATATCATAGGCATTGCCGAAATTGCCGCCGATATGGGCAAAGAGGTATGGCTGCATCTGATCACTGACGGCCGCGATGTGTCACCGACATCGGCACAGCGTTTTTTAGATCAGATCGATGCACACCTTACCGATGCTATCAAGATAGCGACAATCGGCGGACGGTTTTACGGGATGGATCGGGACAATCGCTGGGATCGTATTGAAGCGGCATATAATGCCATAGTCTCTGCCGAGCCGACAAGTCACTATACGGCACATGACTATGTGGAAAACGCATACGCTGACGGCGTAACAGATGAGTTTCTGGTTCCGACGGCGCTTGAAGGGTACGATGGATTTCGCGAGGGCGATGCGGTATTGACCCTCAACTTTCGAAGTGATCGCATGCGAGAGCTGGTAAAAGCAATCGGTGATGAGCATTTCAGTGCATTTTCACGTACCTATGTTCCGGTAACGGTTGCAACCATTACCGAATACGACAAGAGTTTTTCCTATCCGGTTCTTTTTAGTAAAGAGGTTCCGAAAAATACGCTTGCCGAGGTGATTAGCAATGCCGGACTCCGTCAGCTCCATACCGCCGAAACAGAGAAATATGCCCATGTGACGTTTTTCTTTAACGGGGGGATTGATGAGCCTTATGAAAATGAGACCCGAGTATTGATTCCGAGTCCCGATGTGAAAACCTATGACGAGAAACCTGAAATGAGTGCTGAAGCTGTGGGTGATGCAGTGCTCAAAGGCATGGATGCCGCGACCGATTTTATTGTCGTTAATTTTGCCAACGGCGATATGGTGGGTCATACCGGCAACTATGATGCTGCCGTAAAAGCTGTGGAAGCTGTTGATGCACAGCTTGGGCGTATTTTAGCTAAAGCCAAAGCGTGTGACTATCGTGTCGTGTTGACTTCCGATCACGGTAACTGTGAAGAAATGCGTGATGTTCACGGTAATGTATTGACCAACCACACAGTAGGCAAGGTATGGTGTTTTGTGGTGGCAGAAGGAGTCAGTAAGGTAGATACCGGTGCGCTTAACAATATTGCACCGACGGTTTTAAAATTGATGGAGATTCCGATTCCGAGTGAAATGGATCACGCCCTCATTTAAATTTACATGTAAAAAAGGAAGAGAATGAAATTTAGCGGAAACAATGTGCTGGTTACAGGTTCGAGTCGGGGAATTGGTGCTGAAATTGCCAAGGTTTTGGCCGGATACGGTTTGAAAGTATGGATAAACTATCGCAGTAGTGCCGAAGCAGCCGATGCACTTAAAGAAGAGATTGAAGCCTCCGGTGCTCAAGCGGCGGTCATCGGTTTTGACGTGAGTGACGAGACGGCATTCGTTGATGCCGTAAAGACTATTGTCGATGCCGACGGCGGTTTGTCCTATTTGGTTAACAATGCCGGTATTACCCATGATAAACTGGCACTGCGGATGAAGGGTGACGATTTTATGAAGGTGATTGAAGCCAATCTGAAATCGGCATTTATCGGGTGTCGTGAATCCATGAAAGTCATGCGCAAAAAAAAGTTCGGCAGTATTGTGAATATTGCGTCAATTGTCGGAGAGACGGGAAATGCGGGACAGACTAATTACGCCGCATCCAAAGGCGGACTCATTGCAATGAGTAAAAGTTTTGCACTGGAGGCGGCGGCAAGCGGTATTCGCTACAATACCGTGACACCGGGCTTCATTACAACCGATATGACCGATGCGCTCAATGATGAAGTCACAGAAGCGTTTGTTTCAAAAATTCCGATGGGGCGTTTCGGTACTACCAAGGAGATTGCCGAAGCAACCGCTTTTTTGCTCTCTGACAGCGCTTCTTACATTACGGGTGAAACGCTCAAAGTCAACGGCGGCATGTACATGTAGATCTCTTTTTGGAACGTTTACACTATTTTTTAATGCCTTCTTGCTCTTATTCTGTGAGTGTTAAGCTATCTATGTTATAATCTCATAAATTTATTTGTAGGAGCTGTGATGGCACTTTTGGACGATATCAAAGAAGTAGTAGTAGAGCAACTAAGCGTAAATGCTGATGAAGTGAAAGAAGATGCAAAGTTTGTAGAAGATTTAGGCGCAGACAGCCTTGACGTAGTTGAGCTAGTAATGGCACTTGAAGAAAAGTTTGATATTGAAATTCCCGATGATGAAGCTGAGAAAATTCAAACCGTTCAAGATGTAGTAAACTACATCGAAAGTAAAGCATAAACCTTACTGTCGGGAATACCCGACAGCGGTGCTGTATGTATTTTTAGCGGTGGGTTCAAACGAACCAATACCTAAGAATATTGAGATGCAGGAGTGTATGTGAGACGAGTAGTAGTAACCGGAATGGGCATGATTAACGCTTTGGGGCATGATAAAGAGAGCTCATTTAAAGCGATTTGTGCGGGTGAGTGCGGTATTGATAAGATTACAATTTTTGACCCGTCAAACTACAGTGTTAGCATTGCAGCGGAAGTGAAAGATTTTGATCCCTCAACGGTGATGCCGCCCAAAGAGGTGAAAAAAGCCGACCGCTTTATTCATTTTGGCCTGAAAGCGGCACAAGAGGCGATGGAAGATGCCGGCTTTAGCGATGACATCGATATGGAACGTTTCGGTATCAGTGCGGCATCGGGAATTGGCGGACTGCCTGCTATTGAGAAAAACTCCATTATTTTAGAGACACGCGGACCGCGACGCATCTCTCCTTTTTTCATACCTTCTTCATTGGTCAATATGTTAGGCGGTTTCGTCTCTATAGAGCATGGACTCAAAGGACCGAACCTCTCTGCGGTAACGGCATGTGCGGCAGGAACACACTCAATTTCCGAAGCGGTTAAAACGATTGTCTGCAACGGTGCGGAGCGCATGTTGGTGGTTGCTGCCGAATCGGCGGTTACCGGTGTCGGTGTGGGCGGTTTTGCGGCAATGAAAGCGCTCTCTACCCGCAATGATGACCCGAAGCATGCGTCGCGTCCTTTTGA
The DNA here is from genome assembly GCA_026988515.1 of Helicobacteraceae bacterium. Taxonomy (GTDB): domain Bacteria; phylum Campylobacterota; class Campylobacteria; order Campylobacterales; family Sulfurimonadaceae; genus QNZR01. The sequence continues at coordinate 9,237 of JALSLA010000096.1, forward strand.
TGCCGGTCGTGACGGGTTTGTCATGGGCGAAGGCGGTGCGGCACTGGTACTTGAAGAGTATGAGAGTGCCAAAGCACGCGGTGCGCATATTTACGGCGAAGTTATCGGCTTTGGCGAGAGCGGAGATGCCAATCACATTACTACCCCAAGTCTAGACGGTCCGTCTCGGGCAATGAAAGCGGCTTACGGAATGGCGGGAAAACCAAAAGTTGATTATGTCAACGCTCACGGTACCAGCACCCCGATTAATGATAAAAACGAAACAGCAGCCATTAAAGAGCTTTTCGGCGGCAAAGAGCACTGTCCGCCGATAAGTTCCATTAAAGGACAGGTAGGACACTGTTTGGGCGCTGCCGGAGGTATCGAAGCCGTTACGTGTCTGATGGCAATGCGTGATGGCATTATACCGCCGACAATAAACTTTGAAACACCGGATGAGCACTGTGATTTGGATATTGTTCCCAATGAAGCACGTCGTGCCAATCTTAATGTAGTGATGAGCAACTCCTTTGGTTTTGGCGGTACCAACGGCGTTTTGATTTTCAAAAAAGTCTAACAGTAAGGTTAAGAATATGGCAACGTATTTAGATTTTGAAGAGAAAATACGGGTAATACAAGAAGATATTGTCGCAGCAGAAGTGCGTCATGATACTCAGGCCGTAGAGATACTGCAAAAAGACTTGGAAAAAGAGGTCAATAAAACCTATAAAAATCTTTCACCGTATCAAGAGTTACAGCTTGCACGTCATCTGGATCGTCCATATACAAAAGACTATGTTAATTTGATGTTAGAAGAGTGGTATGAACTTCACGGAGACCGTCATTTCCGAGATGATCCGGCTATTATGTGCGCACTGGGCTATATTCGCGGTGAAAAAGTGATGGTGATCGGTGAGCAAAAAGGTCGCGGTACAACCAATAAAATTAAGCGAAACTTTGGAATGCCGCACCCTGAAGGCTATCGCAAAGCACTGCGTGCGGCTGAACTTGCCAATAAGTTCAATATTCCGATTTTAATGCTTATTGACACGCCGGGCGCCTATCCGGGTATCGGTGCGGAAGAACGCAATCAAAGTGAAGCTATTGCCAAAAATCTGTTGGAGTTTTCAACCCTTGATACCATTACCATCTCGATAGTCATCGGTGAAGGCGGTAGCGGCGGTGCTCTGGCGATCGGTGTGGCGGACAAACTGGCAATGATGCGCTATTCGGTATTTAGTGTCATTTCGCCGGAAGGCTGTTCGGCAATTTTATGGAATGACCCCGCTAAGGTTGAAGCAGCAACAAAAGCATTAAAAATTACCAGCAGCGATCTGAAAGAGATGGGGTTGATTGATGATATTATTAATGAACCGATTATCGGTGCCCACCGCGATAAAGAGGGTGCTGCCGAAGCGATGGCAGACTATTTTTTAGAGCAGTTAGAGATGCTGCGCAGTATGAGTAAAGAAGAGCGGCTGCAGATGCGTTACGATAAACTAACGTCCGTAGGAGCTTTTGGTGAAGAGAAGCCCGAAGCGCATTAGGCCTCTTTAGTCTGCAATATTTCGGGGTCAAATGTTGGACGTTTGAGTCGGGAAGCTTCTTTAGAGAAACGAATAAGGTCTTCACTGCTTTGAATACCTTCAGGAATAAACTGCAAGGTCTTTTTAAAGAGTTTTGTCGCCGTCATCGCATCAGAGAGTGCACGGTGGTGCGTGGCGTCACCGTAAAGATCGAGTTGACGATTCAAGTAGGCCAGTCCATAACGGTAGGCGCTAATGGTACGCTCTGCCAGATCGATGGTGCATAAACTGCGGTTCATAAGGGGTTCGAGTCCAACACGTTGCATCATTTCAGAGATAAAATTGTAGTCAAACTTAACGTCATGGGCTACAAAAATAGCATCCCCTAAAAAGGTTCGAAACTCTTGCATGACTACATTCAGAGGCGGAGCACTGAGGGTATCGTCTACCGTAATACCGGTAATATTGCTAATGTGCGTTGAGATATTGTCGCAATACACCAAACTCTCATAGGTTTCTATGATGGTGTAATTTTTGACTTTAACGGCACCGATTTCAATGATTTGATGCTTTTGAGGTCGTGAGCCGTTGGTTTCAATATCGACAACACAAAATGTCGCATCATCAACATTGCAAAAAGCAGTAGCGTAGTAATAGCGGCCCTTGTGTTCGGTGAATGTAATGCCCTGAGCCTTTAAAATTTCAAAGGTTTCGTCATAAGGTTCGTGAAGCAATGCGAGGAAATTACTTGCTGCCATACCGTTTGAAGAGAGGGCGTAATCGGCTTTGGGGTTAAAAAGCGTCACGAACGTGCCTCGCGAATAAAGTGTTTCACTTTGTCGGCATCTTTGATGCCTTTGGAACGTTCGACACCGCTACTGACATCGACACCGTAAAATCCATACGGTTTGAGTGATGCGACATTATGTGCATTGAGACCGCCGGCAAGAATGATTTTAGAACATTCAATATGTTCAAACCACTCTGTATTGAGCCGTTTTCCTTCACCGCCGTAAGCCTCGCAGTAGGCATCGATAAGACGATACTCTTGCGAATGGCGCAATATATCTTCTCTCTTTTGAGCGCGAATGACACGCAAATAAGGTATGTCCAATGCTTTAAAAAGAGCTTCGTCGGCTTCAAAATGAATTTGCGCCAAGGTCATTTTGGCTGTTTTACATGTAGTATTAATCGTTGCGGCATCGGCATTGACAAAAAGAGCCACTTTGTCAACAAACGGAGGCAGTTCATGCACAATGGCGGCAGCCTCTTCAACATTGATGTAGCGAGGCGATAAAGGATAAAAGACAAAACCCAATGCATCGGCACCGGCATCAATGGCCATTAAGGCATCGTCAAGATTGGTAATACCGCAAATTTTGGTTCTCATACGTGCAGTGTGTCAATCGCTGTTTTAATATTGTGGTGTTTGAACACATAACTGCCGGCAACGCAGACATCGACTCCGGCATCACGAAGCATCACAATATTGGTATCGTTTACACCCCCGTCAATCTCGATAAGACAGTCGGGGTTGATAGCATCACGCAACTGTTTAAGGCGTTTGATTTTTGCAATAACATTGGGGATGAAACATTGACCTCCGAAACCGGGGTTGACACTCATAAGCAACACCATGTCCAGGTCTTCTAGAAGGTACTCCAATCTCTCCGGTAACGTATGCGGGCTCAATACAATGGCCGGACGAATGCCCAACGAGCGTATTTTTTGAATGAGTCGATGCGGATGCTTCTCTTCTTCAATATGAAACGAGATAAATTCCGGTTGCAGCGGAGCAAAAAGATCAACAAAAAAAGCGTTGTTTTCAACCATTAAATGAATATCTAAGGGTTTGGTGGCAGCAGCAGCAATGGCAGATACGACAACCGGACCAATAGTGAGATTGGGCACAAAGTGACCGTCCATAACATCAACATGTACCAGGTCGCATCCGGCATCGCAAATGCGTCGGACATCGTGTGCCAACTGTCCAAAGTCTGCAGAGAGTACACTGGGGGCTACCAACATGATTGCACCTTATAGTTTTTCATATTTTATCTAAAAAAACAGGCTAACGGGTTAAAAAAAAGATAAAGTTTTCTCCGTCAAAGTTAAGATCTACTTGTACCCCCTTTTTTCCTTCGACTACTTGCAATAAGGCGTCAATAGAAGTATAGGTTCTTGGCAGTGTTATGTTGACGTTAATATTTTTTTCCAAAAGGAGTGATTTGACGCGACCGCCGATAATATTGACAAATTCCGCCAAAGCATCAATAATCTCCTCTTCGGAATCGGTTGCTTCGCCTAAGAGCAGTTCGCAGGTTTTTTTGGCAATACTGTGGGGAAATGACAAGGCAACCATGCCGTCAATATCACCGTAAAAACCAATAGAACTGGCAATATGCTTACTGCTTTTGTCGACGGAAATATCCTGTACGCTTGCCCCCTCTTTAGATGCCTTGGCATTGGTCATCATCTCAATGGTTGAGACCGTTGCATCAATAAAACGGGGGAGTTCATTGACGAGAACTTTGTTGAGCGCGCGTTTGTTTTTTGTGACAGCGGCACTACTGCCGCCCAGCTCTTCGAGCAGCTCTTTGTTTTCAAGAATCTCTTCCATTTTGTCAAAAAACATAATGCCGGAGTCTTCCAAATCATTTTTGAACGATTCGGGAGTCTTTTCAAATGTCAATCCGACAAAACAGAGCGTCGCATTGTATTCGGCTGCGGCAGAAGCCAGTTTTGCAAAAAAATTGAAGGCGTGAATATTCATAGAGACGACTTTGTAGGCATCGAAAATGAAAAGCCGAAAACCGACATTGAGGGAGTTGTTATGATAGGCAATATTAAAACTGTCCGATATTTCGGCATCAAGATAATTGGAGACCGAGTAGATAACGGCGTTTCCGCGTACACGTGTAGCAATTTTTTGACCAAACAACCCTAAAAACGTCTCTTCGACAATAATGTCGAAATTGTCGGCATACTGTTTTTTCTCTTCAAATTCTTTGTGGCTCTGGGCAATAACAGGGTGGTGTCCGTTGTCAAAGAGTTCAATGGCAATTGAAGAGCGTTGCGAGGCTTCCGGGTTGTAAACAAGCACTTTTTTAGATTCATCCCGATTGGTGGCAGCAAACAACATAGCAATGTTTTGCGTTCGAAAGAGTGAGAAGTTTAAGTCATTTTCATAAAACTTGGAGATGGCTTGATATTTTTTGGTATCGTAGTCGCAAAAACCAATGACAATATGAAGTTTAGAGCGAATATTTGAAAGCAGTTTGACAAAAACATCCAGACCGTTTTTGTTGAAAAAGATCACTTTTTTCAAGGAGACAAGAAGCATGTCAATATCCAGTTTTTCAGTAGCTTGTATATCTTCGAGACTTAACAGCATCGGTACATTGGTGCCGTCAAGAAACCCTTGGGGATGAAAAATACCGATTCTATTTTTAACGACGGCTCTCATGATACCTCCATAACCGACATAAATTCTTCATAGATATCGGCAACATAGTCAATATGAAATTCCAAAAAATCATTCAGACCCGCTTCAATGTAGGGTCCTTTTGAAAATTCGTAAAAGAGCAAAAGGTGCATCCACTGTCCGAGTTGATTGAGCAGCGCATCATCAGAAGCGTTATCTCCAGAAGCCAATGTGACAATCACGGCAATACGTTGCGGCATCTCCCATTTTTTGGCGATGAGTCGGCACATGTCAAACAGATTCATTCCGCTTAAACGGTATAAAATGGTATTGTAGTCGATCTCTTTGACGGAACGCAGCAGAGCGACTTCGTCATGATGCGCTTTAAAAAGTGCCTCACACACAATAATGCTTGCCGGCAAAAGCGTAATGGCACTTTCAATGTCTCTATTATCAATATTCAGGTGTCGTAAAATGCGTTTCCATTGTTGATTTAACTGTGCCTGTAAATCAAAAAAAAGCGGTTCATCGAGCTTAAAAAGTTCCCATTGTGAAGGACTTAGCAGGCTCAACATATAGTTGTAAAGTACCTGTTGCGCACCCGATGTTCCTAAAATTCCAAAGATTTGTGAAAGATCACTGACCTCGTTTTTAAAACCGTAAATAGGTTTGTTGACCAAAGTCTTTAAGTAGGCATGCAGTGCTTTGTCGGCTTCGGCACATTTGGCGGCCTGAGTCAATTCTCCTTGGTTGATGAACGCAAGGGTCTGTTTCAGCACCTTTGGTGCGGGAGGAATCTGAGCAATATATGCTTTGATGCTGTTTTGTGTAACCATAATTATTATTTCCAGTGTAGTCTTGGTAGTAATTCTATCTTTATTCATATAAAGTAATGTTTAAATAGAACTTTGCTAAAATAGCCTTATCATAAAACAGTAAGCGAGTTGTCGGCATGTGGTTAAGTTCTACTTTGGTTTGGCTTAGGTATAATTCGCCACAAATTTTACGCAAGGAGCCCAATATGGCAAGACGATGTGCTATCAGTGGTAAAGGCCCAATGAGCGGAAACAATGTTTCCCATGCGAAAAACAGAACCAAGAGACGTTTTTTACCGAATCTTCGAACGGTTCGCATCATGTTAGAAGATGGAACAACAAAAAAAATAAAAATTTCAGCTTCAGAACTTCGCACATTGAAAAAAAACTCGTAACCGTTTAAGGTTATATTGTTGAAGAATCTGATTACAAAGATTCGCAAAACACTTCACTGGGAGTCTGCTCCCAAACCTGACCCAAGTTTACTACCCAATTTATACAGTCATTTACGAGCCTTTCGATTGCCGTTGGTATTAACGGTACTGATGATGTTTATCGGTACGTTGGGCTATGTCGTAATTGACGACTTCTCGTTAATGGATGCAGTCTATCAAACAGGTATTACCTTTACAACGGTAGGTTTTGGAGAGATGGCACCCATTTCCGATGCCGGACGTATTTTCACCATTACGCTTATTATTGCCGGATTTGCCACTTTCTCAATGGCAGTAGGTATTATGATTGCAGAGCTTAATCGTGGTAATATTGTAAAAGTCTTAAAGGAGCGCCATATGTTGTACCAAATTGCGCGTTTGAAAAATCATTTTGTTGTCTGTTATCACAATGACTATACCATTGAAGTAACCAAACAGCTTCGCGCCAACCATATTCCTTTTATTGTGATTGACCCTCGGGAAGATATGGAAACCATCGCAAAGCAGTACAAGTATCCCTACTATCTGCAAGATGAACCGCATACGGAAAAAGCGATGTTAAAATCGCATCTCAGTTCGGCCAAAGGGCTAATTACTATTTCAAGCTCCATTTCGGACAATATTGCGCTGATCGCATCGGTGCGGCTTTTTGAAAAAGAGCATTTTTTGCCACGCCCGTATTATGTCATTAGTTCAGCGGAGCATTTACGGGATATTGAAAAACTAAAAAAACTGGGTGCAGATACGGTGGTCTCTCCGACCAAACTGATGGCGCAGCGTGTCAGTTCGATGGCAGCGCGGCCTGATATGGAAAATCTGCTTGAAGAGTTTTTATATCGCAGTGACACACCGCTGGATATGGAAGAGTTGTTTGTACCCAAATTCAGCTGGATGGTACTTAAGAAACTTAAAGAGACGCATTTGCGAGAAATTGCCAATGTTTCCGTCGTCGGAGTAACGAAGAAAGACGGTAAGTTTGTTGCGATGCCCAAAGGAGATATGTTGGTAACAAGCGAATCCAAATTGCTGGTTATCGGAACGCATAAAGGTATTAATATGACAAAAAGTCTTATTCGATTACGTAAAAAGCCGCAAGAGTTGAGCTATGTATAAGATTGAGACGATAGACGGAGGCGTTTGTGCCGCAGAAGGTTTTTATGCCGATGGTGTCAGTGCCGGCTTAAAGGCTGACGGAGCGAAAGATGTTGCGTTTATCTACTCCGATACACGGTGCGAGATTGCTTCGGTATTTACGACCAACAAGATGACGGCGGCACCCATTCGCCATTTTCGACGTTACGGTATGTTTGAGAGTAATTTTATTCTCATTAATGCCAAAAATGCCAATGCGATGACGGGCGATGCCGGAATTGATGATATTGACGAAGTATTGGCGACCGCTTCAGCACGTTTTGAGACAATTTATAATCCGATTATGAGTTCGACGGGAGTGATCGGTGTGCCCCTACCCAAAGAGAAAATCAAGGTGGGTATTCGTAAATTCAATCTGCGTGTTACCAACTCCAATGCCGCCGCAAAGGCTATTATGACAACCGATCGTTTCGAGAAGCAGACTGCGGTACGTGTGACACTCGAAGACGGCTCGTCGTTTCATATCGGTGCCATTGCCAAAGGTGCGGGTATGATTAATCCGGCCATGGCAACCATGCTCTGTTTTATTACCACCGATGCCGCCGCTGATGCAGGGGTGTTGCAAGATACTCTTAATGATGTTGTAACGCGTACGTTTAACGCTATCAGTGTGGACGGAGATACGTCAACAAACGATACCGTACTGCTGCTTTGCAATAAAAAAAGCGGCATGTACCATGAAACGGCATTTAAAGAGGCATTGGAGCAGGTAATGCTCTATTTGGCAAAACTCATGACACAAGACGGCGAAGGAGCAACCAAACTGGTGACGTACGACATTACAGGTGCGCTAAACGATGCTGAAGCTGAAATTGCCGCCAAAGCACTCAGTAATTCTCTGTTAATGAAAACAGCGCTCTTCGGTGAAGATCCAAACTGGGGACGGGTTGCGTCAACGATTGGAGCCAGTGGCGTTACGTGCAATGAAAGCGCATTGCGTATTGCGTTTGATGATGTCTGCGTGTACGATAGAGGAGTTATCTATTTTGACGCTTCTATGGAGGCGCGTGCTTCGGAAGTGATGCGGCGCAGTGCGTTTACCATTGCATGCGATCTTGGTTTGGGTACGGGTCACTTTAAGGCGTACGGATGCGATCTTGGCTATGAGTATATTAAGATTAATGCCGACTATCGTACCTGATGGTTGAAGCGCGAAAATTCACATTTCAATACAGCCGTTTGGAAGATCGGCTGAAAATGCTGATTAACTACGACTCCGTAAGTTCACGGGTTGACTTTTTTATTACACGGGCCATGCTGTTTCGTCTGATTCCGGTAATTGAACAGATATTAATTAAGCTCTCAACAGCACGTCAGGAGCGATCGGCGCCGGTAGCCGACAGGCATTTACATGTAAATGCTCAAGAGCATTGCCAGCAAGAGACAAAGACCGACAAGACGGCATTAACACTTTTAGAACAGCACGAAACACTGCTTTTGGAAAAAGTAGATTTTACATGGCATAAGCAGACGAAGAGGGTAGAGGTCTCTTTTTACGCTCAGGGGAAGTTACAGTGTCATGCACTGCTTGACGGAGAGCATTTTGCAGCGGTAATGCACGGTATGATTCGTGCCGTTCCACATACAAGCTGGGGGATGGCTCCAAATATTTTGCAGATATAACACCTTTAGCAAAGTTTTACTACATACAAGATACAATGCGGCATGAATTTAGCATAAGGAAACAGAGTATGCGGGGATATAAGATATTCGCAGGAAGTTCGAGTCGTGAATTTGCCACAGAGGTGTGCAGTAATCTTGATGTACCCCTCTCTAAAGCGGAAATCAAATGTTTTAGTGACGGTGAAATTAGTGTGCAAATCAGTGAAAGCGTTCGCGGACGGGATGTTTTTATTATTCAATCGACCGGATCCCCTTCAAATGACAATCTTATGGAGTTACTCATTATGACCGATGCACTGCGACGTTCAAGTGCCAGCTCCATTACCGCCGTTGTTCCCTATTTCGGTTATGCGCGACAGGACAGAAAGGCGGCTCCAAGAGTTCCGATTACCGCACGTCTGGTTGCCGATATGTATGAAACGGCGGGTATTGACAGAGTGATTACCATGGATCTTCATGCCGGACAGATTCAAGGGTTTTTTGATGTTCCGGTCGACAATCTCTACGGTGCCATTGCATTTCAAGACTACATTCGTTCCAAAAATCTTGCCAATCCTATTATTGCCAGTCCCGATATCGGCGGAGTGGCTCGGGCACGTTATTTTGCCAAAAACCTGGATTTAGATATGGTCATTGTCGATAAGCGTCGTGAGAAAGCCAATGAGTCGGAAGTGATGAATATTATCGGTGATGTCGAGGGTAAAGATGTTATTATGATTGATGATATGGTCGATACCGCCGGAACCATGGTAAAAGCAGCGGCAGCACTCAAAGCCAACGGTGCGACATCGGTGATGGCGTGTGCAACGCATGCCGTTTTAAGCGGTAATGCCTATGAAAATCTTTCCAGAGGCGATTTGGATGAGCTGATTACAACCAATACCTTGGTCAGTCAGCCCAATGCGTGTATTAAAGTATTGAGTGTGGCACCGCTCTTTGCCGAGGTGATTCGTCGTGTCTATCATAATGAAAGTGTCAACAGTCTGTTTAGCTAATGGAACATATTCGTAATTTCTCAATCATTGCCCATATTGACCACGGTAAAAGCACGTTGGCCGATCGCATCATTCAAGAGTGCGGTTCGGTAAGTGAGCGTGAGATGACCACGCAAATGATGGATACCATGGATATTGAACAAGAGCGCGGCATTACCATTAAGGCGCAGAGTGTTCGTTTGGATTATGTGAAAGACGGCAAACATTATGTTTTGAATCTGATTGATACGCCGGGTCATGTCGATTTTAGTTATGAAGTGAGCAAGTCGCTGGCTTCAAGTGACGGGGCACTGCTCATTGTCGATGCGGCGCAAGGCGTTGAGGCACAGACAATTGCCAATGTTTACTTGGCGCTAGATAATGACCTGGAACTTTTGCCGGTCATTAATAAAATCGATCTGCCTGCGGCGGAACCCGAACGGGTTGCCGAAGAGATTGAGAGTACCATCGGTATTGATGCCACCGACGCGTTAATGGTATCGGCAAAATCGGGTATGGGTATTCGTGAGCTTTTAGATGCTATAGTTGATCGTATCCCGCCCCCTTCCGGTCACCCTGACGCAACAACGAAAGCGATTATTTACGACTCGTGGTTCGATCCGTATTTGGGTGCTTTGGCACTGGTGCGAGTGTTTGACGGCGCGATTCGCAAAGGGCAGCAGGTGATGCTCATGAGCAACAAAGAGCAACATCAGGTTTTGGATTTAATGTACCCGCATCCGTTGAAACGTCAAAAGACGCCTGCCATTAAAAGCGGCGAAATCGGCATTGTGGTTTTGGGACTCAAAGAGGTCTCGGTTGTGAATGTCGGCGACACAATTACCGACGCCAAAAATCCGGCAACCGAGAGTGTCGGAGAGTATGAACCGGCAAAACCGTTTGTATTTGCCGGTATCTACCCAATCGACACGGACCGTTTTGAAGAACTTCGTGATGCGTTAGATAAGCTTAAGCTTAATGACAGTTCGCTGAGTTATGAACCCGAAACGTCCGTTGCTCTTGGTTTTGGCTTTCGTGTCGGCTTTTTGGGAATGCTGCATATGGAGGTGATCAAAGAGCGGCTCGAACGCGAATTTAATCTCGATTTAATTGCTACGGCACCTTCGGTTGTGTATCATGTCTATTTGAATGATGGAAGCATGGTTGAGGTGCAAAACCCCTCACAGCTTCCCGATGGCACGAAGATTGACCGTATCGAAGAGCCTTATGTCAGAGCGACCGTCATTACGCCCACGGAGTATCTTGGAAATATCATGAACTTACTCGTCAGCAAGCGCGGTATTCAAGAAAAAATGGACTATATGAATGAAGAGCGTGTGTTGCTGGAGTATGCGCTGCCGATGAATGAGATTGTGGTCGATTTTTATGACACGCTCAAGTCAATTTCAAAAGGGTATGCAAGCTTTGATTATGAGCCGACACGTTTTAGAGAAGGTGACCTTGTCAAACTTGACTTGAAAATTGCGGGTGATGTCGTTGATGCATTGAGTGTTATTGTGCCGCGAACATCATCACTCTCACGAGGACGTGCCTTGGTGAAAAATATGAAAGAGATTGTCCCGCGTCAGCTCTTTGAAGTAGCCATTCAAGCATCGTTGGGTAACAAGGTTATTGCCCGAGAGACAGTCAAGTCAATGGGGAAAAATGTGACGGCGAAATGTTACGGTGGGGATATCACCCGAAAACGTAAACTGCTTGAAAAACAGAAAGCAGGAAAGAAACGTATGAAATCCATAGGAAAAGTGCAGTTGCCGCAAGAAGCGTTTATGTCGGTTTTAAAAATGGATTAGCATGCGCTGTATGCTGTGTGAAACACTCTCGTTTTCACATATCTGCAAACCCTGTCGGCGCGAACATCTTACACCCTCGCTCTATACCAAAACCATTGCTTCTAAGGTTACAGTCTATTCGTTTTATAAGTACGCTGATATTGAGATGTTGCTGCACACCAAGCACACGCCGCTGGGATTTTATATCTATTCCATATTGGCGCACATTGCATTTAAAAAGTTTTCGGATAACTTTACGTTTGAACACACAGTGGCATCGTTGAGTATTGATGATCATACCCGAAGCGGCTACTCGCATACGGCCATTTTAAACAGAGCGCTCCAAAGCAGAACCATCATGCCGTATTACGGAAAAATGCGCGCTGCCAATGCCGTAACCTATTCGGGTAAAAGTCATGCCTTTCGGCTTGCACACCCGCGGGACTTCAACTATTTACATGTAAAAGAGGATGATGTTATTTTAGTCGATGATATTATAACGACCGGTACTACATTAAGCGAAGCAGCGCACTCTGTTCAGCGGGAAGGAAAAAATCTTCTGTTTTGTTTGGCATTGGCATATGTGGAATAAAAAAGTATTGTATTCCGGAGTATTCTTTCTATTCGTGATCACTGTTTTGACGAATGTGCTGCCCCACCTTTTTTATGACGAACTCGACGGTGTCGATACCATTGTCGTACATAAAAAAGAGCGTACTTTAGAGGTATGGCATCGTGGCAAAATAATACGTGCATATCCAATTTCTTTGGGAGGAAATCCTGTAGGTCCCAAAAGACAAGAGGGGGATCAAAGGACACCCGAAGGGAACTATACGGTTGAGTGGAAGCATCCTAATAGTGCATATTATTTGGCGCTGCGTCTCTCGTATCCCAATGCCATTGACAAATTACATGTAAAACAGGGAATCTCCTTAGGAGGTGATATTATGATACACGGTATGCCGAACGGGTTGGGTATGTTGTACCCCGTCTTTACATATTTTGATTGGACACAAGGCTGTATTGCCGTCTCCAATACGGCTATGAAAGAGCTGTTTGAGTCTGTATCTGTCGGTACACCTGTGCGGATTACACCCTAGTATCAATCAAGCGGCATTGTAATTTTAAAACAGACGCCGCCGTCAGTGTTGTAGTGTGTCAGTTTTCCGTGATGGTGTTCTTCAATAATCATTTTGGACATATACAGTCCCAGACCGGTACCGTTTTTTTTGTTTTTGGTCGAGAAATAGGGATCATAGATCTGATCATGGATGCGCTCATCGATACCGCCGCCGTTATCGCAAATGTCAATGCCGATTCCTTCGTCAAGATCATAGGTGGTAATTATGAGTTTGGCATGTTGCGTTTGGCGTTCTTTAAAATTGTCTTGGGCATTTTTGATGAGATTGAGAAAGACCTGTAAAAGTTCATTTTCATACATTAAAACAGTAGATTTGGAGTGAAATCGCTTAACCAGAGAAATATTGTCGGTTACGAGTGAACTCTCAATGATTTTAAGAGTTTTTTCAATGGTGCGGTTAATGGATCCGGATGACGAGATCTTTCCGCTTTTGTAAAAATTTCTAAAATCATCAATGGTATTGCTCAGGGTCAAAATATAGTTTTCAATCTGCTCAAAATTGTGATTGAGGTAGTTTCGATATGCTTGCTGCCCCTCACGGGTGTTGAGATCAAACTTGTTGAGGGCATTTTTGAGTTTTACGCCGACAACGGTCGATGAGATGGCGGCAAGCGGTTGACGCCATTGGTGTGCTATCATGCTAATCATCTCTCCGAGTTGTGCCAAACGGGACTGTTGCATCATGAGCTGATCTTTTTTTCGCAGTTCATTGACCGTTTGGGAGACTTTTTGTTCAAGCAGATGATTCAGCGCTTCAAGTTCATTTTGCAGTTGTTCAAGCTCCAGATTTTTCTTTTTAAGCAGTGACTGCCGGTAGAGAAAGACGGCAACAATCAGTCCCATGACCCCAAAAATCTGCATTAAAAAAGTATAGTTTTGACGTGTGAGAGTATGTGTCGGTATCCAGCGCTGATAAATAAGATGCTCCTCTTCAGGTGTAATACTGGTGAGTGTTTTGTTAAGAATGTTCAGCAGTGTCGTGTTATTGCGCTTCACTCCCATACTAATCTCAATAAGCGGCGACTCAAGTTTCAGTGCAATTTTAAGATCACCGATATAGGATTTTTGTATGGCATAGGAGAGGGCGCGGTAGGGTCCTAAAAAACCGTCAAATTGTGAGTCGCGGACGCGTTGAAAAGCGAGTTTGGGGTCAAGAACTTCAATGAGATTTAATGACGGGTATTTTTGGTGCAACAAGGTTGTAAAGTACTTAATACCCGAGATAATGGCGATATTGCGATGGTTAAATTCGGAAAGATTGTCAATATAAGGGCTGTTAATAGGGGTCACCAGCGCAATATTGTCAAGGATATAACTGTGTGTCGGTTTCAATAGAGGATGAGACTTCTTTTGGGAGTTGATATGCGGTACGACTTGACAACGACCTTTTTGAATGTAGATGGCGGCTTCGGCACGGGTGTTGACCGGAATAAAATTGAATTCCAAACCTGATTTTTTGGCAACAAGTTTAAAAAAATCGATGGAAATACCGCTGTATTCGTCCGCATCTTTTAACGTATAAGGCGGAAAGTCCAGATCAATGCAGACATTGACCGATGTGTTACGGTCAATATATGCGCGCTCTTTTTTGCTGAAGTGAAGCTGTTGTTTTGAAAAGAGCATGGCATCAACATCCATATTGTTGTGAATGAGCCGCAATATTTTGTAAATATCAAAAATGGTATGGATTTTGTCTGATTCAATATGACCTAAAGGCAGATCGTTTCGGTATGCCAGCTCTTTTAAAATATTTGCTTCATACAGCAGTGCTTCCATTGTTTTGTGTTGAGTATTGTAATGTTTGTAAATAATTTCAGCGCTCTCTTGTATATGTTCAAACGCATAGGTCCAGCCTTTGAGTGATGCTTCAAGGAAACGTTGCACACGTTTGGGGTGCTGTTGTGCTTCTTCTTCTGAGGTAAACAGAAGATCTCCGTAAAAATCAAAGCCGTATTCACGCGGATCGAACAGGGTATAGTCGTATCCTCGCTGTTTCAGTGTATAGGGCTCATTGGAGCGATAACATGACATTAAATCTGTTGTCCCGTTAATGAGATTGTTAAGGTTGAAGGAGTGTTCAAGCAGCGTCATCTGTGAGAGGTCAATGCCTTGAGATGCAATCATGGCCTGCATGGCTACCGATGCAGTACTATCGGGAAGGGTTGTCAGACGCTTGCCGTTAAAATCGTCTGTAGACAGAAGATCGTCTCGTTTCAGGCTCAGCAGGACAAGAGGAGAGACTTGAAAAATGGCGGCAAGAAGTACAATGGGTTTGCCTTTAGAACGTTCAATGATCAGTGTTGAACGGCCAACACCGTAGGTGGCTCTTTGAGAGACCACTTCATCTGTCGATGAGATTCTCGCACGATAGGGCTTCAATGTAACGTCCAGACCCACATCACGATAAAATCCCTTCTCTTTGGCGATGTAGTAGCCGGCAAATTGAAACTGGTCAAACCATTGAAGCTGCAAGGAGACCTTTTCCAAGGGTTCTTTTGCGTTGAGTGTGGTGATTAGAAGCACGCCACACAGAAGAACAAGGCGATTAAGAGAGCAGATCACTGTTGATTTTATACCCTTCGGCATAGATGTTTTCAATGAGATCATTGGGGATTTTTTTGCGCAGGCGCTTAATGAGTGATTTTAACGAGTTGGTATTAAACTCTTCTTCGGTGTCGTTGTTAATAAATTCAAATAACTCATGAGATTTAAAGGTCATCAGCGGATCGGAAAAGAGGAGGTAAAGCAGCCGTTTTTCGTTTTTGGTTAACTTAATCTCCTGATCGTTATGGAGCATGCACTTGGCATGATGACACCAAACATAATTGCCTTGAATGTGAATATTGCCACGATCGTCGTCACGGTGTTCAATATCTAAGCAGACATCGTAAATTTTGTCAATCATATTTTGGGTGCTGAACGGTTTTTGAATAAAGCTGTTGACGCCAAGATTGATTAGCTCAATAAGGTATTCGCTGTCGTCATGTGCCGAAACAATAATAATATGTTGCTCTTTATGAATCTGATACAGCTCCGAAGTCAGTTCAATCCCGTTCATGCGCGGCATTTTAATATCGGTAATGACAATATCGTAATAGCAGCGATGTCGGGCATAGTAGTTTTGGTAAGCAGTGAGGGCTTCGTGGCCGTCTGCAGCAGTATCTACTAAGCTAAAAAGCTCTTTGAACATAATTTCGGCACTCTGCCGCAAAATAGAGTCATCTTCAACAAAAAGAATACTTTTGTCAGCGCTGATACGGTAAAGTTCTTCAGGGTCGGCCATGAATATCGTTCCTTAAGAGTTAGGGTTAAAATACATGTATTTAGATAGTTACTCGAGATCTAATGATTTAAGGCTCTGCTCAGAAGCACTGTTTTGACGATTGTAAGCGGATGGATCCATTTGTGTCGAAGAGCAGCCTGAAATAAAGAGCAAGAGTATATAACCCACTTGGATAAATTTCATTCGAGACTACCTTGGTTTTGCATTTTATATGCTGTGTATAATACTACAATTTATATTAAAAACAAAATAAAATATACTTGACTCAATAAGACTCAACTTTATTTAGTTAATTTGTTAAGTTTATACTTGACAGTAAATGACTCAATTGGTATAATACGGGTAGATTTCAGAAAAGGAGTCCTGCAAAACGATGTCAAATGAAGAAAAAAATGAAAAACTTGAAGAGGAATTAGAAGCTGCTCAAGAGGCAATGGAAGAGGACTTGAATGAAGTTGATGATGAGATAGAACGGTTAAAAGCTGAAGTGGCTGCGATGCAAGATAAGTATGCGCGCGTTCATGCTGATTTTGATAATATTAAAAAGCGTCTGGAGCGTGAGAAGTATCAAGCTTTAGAGTATGCACAGGAGAAATTGGCAAAAGACTTAATCCCGGTAATTGATTCGCTTGAAGGAGCAATTGCCGCAGGAAAGAGTGATGCCGACGCCGATGAGATTTTAGAAAAGCTCAAAGAGGGTGTCGAATTAACAATGAAACAGTTTTTAAGCGTACTTGAGAAGCATGGTATCTCTCAAGTGAGTGAAGAGGAGCCGTTTGACCCGAATATCCATCATGCGGTACAGCAAGTGGATTCTCCGGAGCATGAAAGCGGTGAGATTGTCAGTACCTTTCAAAAAGGGTACAAATATAAAGAGCGCACATTGCGTGATGCAATGGTTGTGATAGCAAACTAAAAAAAATTAAATAACAAGGAATGAAAAATGAGCAAAGTAATTGGTATTGACTTAGGAACAACAAATTCCTGTGTAGCAGTATATGAAGGCGGGGAAGCAAAAATTATCCCCAATAAAGAGGGAAAAAATACAACACCGTCGGTAGTAGCGTTTACCGATAAGGGTGAAACACTTGTCGGAGATCCGGCAAAACGTCAGGCGATTACCAATCCGGAAAAGACCATCTATTCGGTAAAACGTATTATGGGTCTGATGATGAACGAAGAGAATGCCAAAGAGGCGCATGACAAAGTCACTTACAAGATTGTCGATAAAAACGGTATGGCGGCAGTCGATGTTTCCGGTACAATTTATACGCCGCAAGAGATCTCTGCAAAAATTCTCTCGAAACTTAAAGAGGATGCCGAAGCGTACCTGGGCAGTGCCGTGACCGATGCCGTTATTACGGTTCCGGCATATTTTAACGATGCTCAGCGTAAAGCTACCAAAGAGGCGGGGACTATTGCCGGACTGAACGTGTTGCGTATTATCAACGAGCCGACCGCATCGGCATTGGCATACGGTCTGGAAAGTAAAAGTGATGAAAATGTCTTGGTCTATGACCTGGGCGGCGGAACTTTCGATGTGACAACACTTGAGATTAGTGACGGGACGTTTGAAGTCCTTTCAACTGACGGTAACGCTTTCTTGGGCGGTGATGATTTTGACAATGCTATTGTCAACTATTTGGCCGATGAGTTCAAATCAGACAACGGCATTGATCTTAAAGCCGATAAAATGGCATTGCAACGTCTGAAAGATGCGGCAGAGAGTGCCAAAAAAGAGCTCTCAAGTGCAACAGAGACCGAAATAAATCTGCCGTTTATTACTGCGGATGCAACGGGACCCAAACACTTGGTCGTGAAATTGACCCGCGCCAAATTTGAAGGAATGATTGATGATATGATTAAAGAGACCATGGATCATATTAAAGTAGCCATGAAAGATGCCGACTTGGAGAAAAGCGATATTAAAGAGATTATTATGGTCGGTGGTTCAACACGTGTGCCTTTGGTTCAAAAAATGGTTTCAGAATACTTTGGCGGGAAAGAACTCAATAAAAGTGTTAATCCCGATGAAGTCGTGGCGGCAGGTGCGGCGATTCAAGGCGGGGTGTTACGCGGTGACGTGAAAGATGTCTTGCTTCTTGATGTGACACCGTTATCATTGGGCATTGAAACACTTGGCGGTGTGGCAACAAAAATCATTGAAAAAGGGACAACCATTCCGGTGAAAAAATCTCAAATTTTTTCAACAGCAGAAGACAATCAGCCGGCAGTCTCGATTTCGGTAGTTCAAGGAGAGCGTGAGTTTGCCAAAGACAATAAATCGCTCGGACTCTTTGAGTTAACCAATATTCCTTCGGCACCGCGGGGTGTACCGCAAATTGAGGTGACGTTTGATATTGATGCCAACGGTATTTTGACGGTATCGGCACTCGATAAAGGTACGGGAAAATCACAAGAGATTAAGATCTCAGGTTCTTCAGGATTGAGCGAAGAAGAGATTAACCAGATGGTACAAGATGCTGAGAAGAATAAAGCGGCCGATGAAGAACGCCGTGCTATGGTCGATTTACGTAACCAGGCAGATGCTCTTGTTGTTCAGACTGAGAAGAGTCTCGCTGAAATCGGTGATAACATTGATGCTGATGAAAAAGCAAAAATTGAAGCAGCGGCGAATGATCTTAAAGAGGTGCTAAAAGATGACAGCGCGACTAAAGAGCAGATTGAAGAGAAGGTAAAGGTACTGACTGAAGCGAGTCACAAAATGGCAGAGCAAATGTATAAGCAAGAACAAGGTGGCGGTGCTCAAGCAGCCAAAGAGAGCAAGAAAAAAGATGACGATGATGTCATTGACGCTGAAATCGAATAAGTTATTACTGAAATACATGTAAAAGACTTTCGAGTCTTTTACATCTTCTTCTACCTCACTTACATAACAATCAAACATCTATTGGTTATAATTACTGCAATACTACAATATTGGAACTAATAATGGAACAATTTTTACGAGAAGCAAAAACAGCGAGTCGTATGCTTTCACAACTTAGCGGACGGGAAAAAAACAGACTGCTCAACGAGATGGCGGCAGCACTGCGTGCCAACACCATGAGTATTATAGAAGCCAATGCCAGAGACATGTACAGTGCTGACATCAACAATCTCTCTGTGGCACTTAAAGATAGACTCCTTTTGGATGAAGGACGCATTGATGCCATGGCAACGGCAATTGAAGAGATTGCTGCACTCAAAGAGCCGGTCGGTCGGGTGCTTGACGGATGGATTACCGAAGTAGGTCTGAAGATTGAAAAGGTCTCTGTACCGATCGGTGTGATTGGTATTATTTATGAATCGCGTCCGAATGTTACCTCCGATACGGCCGCACTCTGTTTTAAAAGCGCTAATGTCTGCGTGTTAAAAGGAGGCAAGGAGGCGGAGCATTCCAATCAAATCATAGCATCAATATTACGCTCGGTTCTCAAGAAACACGGACTGCCTGAAGCGCTGATTTCATTACTGCCGGACTCTTCGCGCGAGGGGGTGGCACAGCTCATTACAATGGATAAGTATGTTGATCTTATTGTGCCTCGCGGCGGTGAAGGACTCATTCGTTTTGTCAGTGAGAATGCGACGGTACCGGTGGTCAAACACGATAAAGGACAGTGTCATACGTATATTGACAGCGATGCCAAAATTGATGAGGCCATTGCCATTGCCGTTAATGCCAAAGTGCAGCGTCCGGGTGTGTGTAATGCGATGGAGACATTGTTGGTCGATACGGCGATTGCCGCAGAAATTCTGCCCCGACTCAAAAAGGCTTTTGACAGCGAGGGTACGGAGCTTAAAGGGTGTGTGCAGACTCAAAGTATTATTGATGTGGGTGATGTTACCGATGTCGATTTTGATACAGAGTATTTAGCCAATATCTTAAACATTCGCGTTGTTGAAGGTGTTGAAGGAGCTATTGAGCATATTGTCCGTTTTGGTTCAGGGCATTCGGAGGCTATTGTCACTGAAAATATTACGACGGCAGAGCTTTTTTTAAACAGTATTGATGCGGCGGCAGTCTATGTGAATGCGTCAACGCGTTTTACTGACGGCGGTGCCTTTGGTTTCGGTGCGGAGGTTGGCATTAGTACCAATAAACTTCATGCGCGCGGTCCAATGGGTATTGAAGGGCTAACCACCTATAAATTTAAAATTTACGGAAGCGGTCAGATTCGTTGAAAACAGTCTTAGAGCTCAAGCATATAACCTTTGGCTTCTCTAAAGAACGGCTGCTTTTTGAAGATTTTTCATTACGGCTGCACCAAGGTGAAATTAAGGCCATTGTCGGCAAAAGCGGCATTGGAAAGAGCACGCTCTTTGAGCTGATTTTGGGCAATTTAAAACCTTTTAGCGGTACTGTTTTCGCTTTGAAAGCCTCTGAAGTTTTTCAAGATCCTTACAGCTCGTTTCACCCGAGCTATACGCTGAGTAATCAGATTTCAGATGTCGCCTCACTGGATGCGTGCGATCATTATCTTAATGATCTTAATATTGACAGAACGCTTTTAGAAAAACTTCCGCATGAACTCTCCGGCGGTC
>JALSLA010000097.1 GCA_026988515.1 Helicobacteraceae bacterium
CTGCGGTCGCTACATGGAGTTTTTAGCGGTAATTCCCATAAGAGAGAGTCCCGTTCGCAGTGAAAGTGCCGTGACCAAAAAGAGCTTCAGTAGTTTTTTCTCATCAGCCGTGCCAATAATACGGTGATCGTAATAGAATTTGTGCAGACGCGCCGAAAGACTTTTGAGATAGTCAGTCAGCTTTTGCACTTGACGCGAGTGAAAAGCATCATCAATCACCTCGGGAAGCAATAGCGCTTCAAACAGCAATCCGTCGGCATCTTCATGCAGTCCGGTAAGACTGCTGCTCATAATCTCATCCCGACTGAAATTGCTTTTAGAAAGAATCGTTTGGATTCGTGCGTGCGCATAGTTAACGTAATAGATCGGATTTGAACTGTCTTGACGTTTCAACGCTTCCACGTCAAACTCTAAGGCGGTATCACACTTTTTGCTGGCAAAAATAAAACGTAACGCATCTGCACCGATCTCTTCGATAATATCACTCATTAAAATGACATTACCCGCACGCTTGCTCATTTTAAAGGGTTTGCCCTCTTTTAAAAGAGAGACCATCTGTGAAAGCAATACCTCAAGCTTTTGGGCATCGTACCCCAAAAAAGAAACCGCCGCTTTAACCCGTGAAATGTAACCGTGATGATCCGCTCCCCAGATATTAATATAGTGGTCAAACCCCTGTTCAAACTTTTGGTTATGATAGACAATATCACCCGCTAAGTAGGTGGGACGGCCGTCCTCACGCACCACCACCCGGTCTTTCTCATCGCCGAATTCGCTTGAGCGAATCCAAAGTTTGCCCTCGTTCTCGTAAACGTTGCTTCCCATTTTCGTCATGACACGATCCCAGTCGCTGTAGAGCTCACTCTCATTGACAAAAGAGTCAAATGCAATATTGGCAGCTTTTAAATCTGAAACAATGAGCTCCATTACCCTGTCTTTCGCCCATAGTGCCAACTCTTTTTGACGCGATTCGTCGGTAAAAACAGTGTTTCCGAACGCTACTGACGCCTCTTTTGCCAAGGCACAAAGATACGCTCCGCGATAGTACTTTTCCGGCCATTGAACCTCTGCTTTTAAGATACTGTGTTGCCCCTCAAGCTGCAGCGACAACCCAAGCAGATCAATCTGATTGCCGGCATCATTCACATAATATTCTGCCGTAATGTCATAGCCGAGTTGACGCCCCAAACGCAGCAGCGTATCGCCGTAAACGGCACCCCGCGCATGACCGATATGCAGTGGTCCGGTAGGATTGGCACTGACAAACTCCAGTAAAATCTTGCCTGTTTTATCGGCCGCACCGAAAGCGGTATCTTGCTCGAGTGCCCATGTGGCATAGTCATCTAAAAATTGTTCGGAGAGTCGAAAGTTAATGTAGCCTTTGACCGATTCCACAGCACTGAACATCTCGGAGTCATCAAACGACGCAACAATCTCTTCGGCAATCACCATCGGCGATTTACGCAACTCTTTAGCAAGCGAAAAGGCAATCGGGGTAGCAAAATGTCCGAAAGAGCGGTCTTTCGGTTTCTCCAAAACAATATCATGTTCCAATTTATTGCGCAGTAGCGCTGCCACTCTCTGTTTCAATGTTATGCTTGCTTCGTGGTGTCTTTAGGCGCAGCAACACCATCGTTATCGGTTGATTTTTCAACTTTTTTGGCAGTATCGGCTGTTGTCGTATCGACTTCGTCGTCATCTTTAACCGATTTTTTAAAGTTTTTAATGCCCTGACCGAGGCCTTTGGCAAGTTCGGGAATCTTTTTCCCTCCAAACAGCAGCAGCACGACTACTAAAATTATGATAAGCTCTGTTGTTCCTGGCATACCCATAGTATGTTTCCTTATTAAAAATTAAAATCCGTGCTGCTAGTATAGCTTTGCTTTGCTGTAAGAGTGCTTACGCTCTAAGCTACTCGTTCTCTTCCCACTGACGAATAAAATTACTAATATCAATACTCGGTATTTTCAACTTTGCCGCTTTGGCAATACGGGTAAGATGTTTGGCCGCCTGATCCAGATCTTCATTAATAATGAGATAGTCAAACTCGCTAATACGTTGAATCTCCCGCTTTGCCATTTTAATGCGATTGTCAATCACTTCACGGGCATCGGTAGCACGGTTATTGAGTCGCTTTTTCAGCTCATGCAGACTCGGTGTCGTAATAAAGACCGATGTGGTAATATCTCCCAAGCGGCTTCGTACGGCATCGTGACCTTGCACATCAATATCGAACAATACCAGTTTTCCTTCTTTCAGTGCTTTTTTAACCGGTTTAATAGAAGTCCCGTAATAATTACCGTGCACGCTGGCATATTCCAAAAAATGTTCATTTTCAATATCTTCTTCAAAGGTCTGCATCGAAACAAAATGGTAATCGACTCCTTCTGTTTCACCCGCACGCATAGGCCGCGTTGTAGTCGAGATGGAGAAATAGTAATCTCCGATCTCAGGCTCAATCTTTTTAATCAGCGAGCTTTTTCCCGCACCGCTAGGACCTGAAAGAACTAAAATTGCACCGGTATCGTAATTCAACTACTTCTCCCCAAATGAGATATTTATGGTAATATTCATCGCTTTTAATGAACCGGCAACCTCTTCGTTTTGCAGCGCACTTAAAACAGCTTTAAGCGTTTCAATACCGTTGTTAGAATCAGTATCCGAATGTTGCTTTGGCGGCTCATGAGACTCTGCGGCAAGCAGTTCCTCTTCTACCTGTTCTAATGCATCGCGATCACACTGCTCTTGTACAACAGCATCGTCTGTTTCACCCAAAGCACTGCGCACGGCATTAATATCTAAGGTATCAAATTCATCAAAAGCACTGCTCTCATCATTGACAATATCGAGCAGCATCGCTTCATCGACCGGAGCGTTTAACTCGTCTTCGCTTAAATTATCGACTGCATCTTCAAGGGTCTCTTCCAAAAGATCAAGATCATCATCGGGCAATGTCATCTCATCTTCTGTCGATAGCGCGGCTTCCTCTTCGACTATGAGATCTTCTTCAGGTACCGTCTCTTCCGTTGCCTCTTCTTCCGATATGGTTTCTTCCGCTACGGACATCGTTTCATCCTCTTCCAGAAGGGCTTGAACCTCTTCGAGATCATCTTTGTCCAAAACACTCTCTTGTAAAGTATCGTCAGGTAACTCTTGCTCTGCGTTTGCTGTTTCTAAAGAGGTATCGGGCATATCTGTCTCTTGCGGTTCATTTGCTTCTTCGACAAGCTCTTGCGTTACATCATGCTCATCGTCCAATGCTTCAATGGCAGCATCAAGATCGATTGTTTCGTCATGCTCTAAGTCGTCTATAGTGTCAAGGTCAATTAATTCATCATGTTCCAAGTCATCTTCTAAGTCATTTATGGCATCGTCAAGATCAATCGCTTCATCGAGCGACACCTCTTCAAATATGGATGTTTCTTCCGAAGATTCGGTTTCAAGATCATGCGAAATATCCGTAAACAGATCGACTAAGTCTGTCGGCAAAAAAGGTTTATTGACCATAATGTCAAAATCATCCGGCTTATCAATACCGCGACTCCCCATGTAGAGTTTTTTTGCAAAAGTAACCCGTGACGTCAACGCATCATACAACATAGGATCAAAAAGCTCATTATCAAAAATCAACAAATCATATGCTCCGGCATCAATCTGCTCTATTGCATTGACAACTTCCAATGCATCACCGGTTTTTTGTGCGCTTAAGGTTACCAGTTTGGTAACAACAGGATTATCATTAATCAGCAAAATATTCATCGGGGTACTCCAACATAATTGTTCATTGAAAACAGATTCTATAAATGTTACTATTGTAGCTAAAAAACAATGAAAACTCTGTTATTCCTTTTGCTTTTTACAACTGTTACGGTCGCAAAAAACCTCTCTTATCTCTTGCCGCATCAGCATGACAGCGCACTTTCTCAGCTTTCTCATGCCTTGCGGAATGCCCATTCGAGTGTTACCATAATAAGCACTAAAATTGACAGCTATGAACTAAAAAAAGCATTTATGTCGTTAGTTACGAAAAAAATTCCCGTGACAATTTTCACCTATTCCGACCATCATCTTGGTGTTGAGTGGGTACAATATGCCAATGTCTCGTTATTCCTGATCGATGCCGAAACGGTGATGCCCCTGACCTTTTCACTCATTATGATAGACGATGCAATTACATGTAAATTATCTACCGCACTCGATGCCTCACTCATGCAATCAACATTCGCACTTTTTGAATGCAGCAGTACAAAATATGCCCGAAAGCATGCACAAAATATTCGTGATGCACTGCTACCTTACAGCCAGCCCTATTTAAAAGAGGCGTTCTAGCCAGTTAAACGCCTGCAACATCTCCAGCTTCATTATGTTCATAGTAGCGGCCAACGTTGCAATAAGAACAATAAAAGAGACCGCAATTTTAATGGGAAATCCAATAACCAAAAGGTTAAACTGCGGCATGGTTTTCATGAGCATTCCAAAGATAACATCGGCAAGCCATGAGAGCGCAATAATAGGAAAAGCAATCATAAAACCGACTACAAACATATTGGCGCTTGCATGAACAATGTACTCAAACAGATCCGGTGTGAGCAAGAACCCCCCTAAAGGAACGGCAGAAAGCGATGCATTGACATAGAGCAGTACCCAGTGGTGCAGATCTAATGTGAACAAAATCATCAAGGCTATCAGCGACAGAAACTGACTAATAATCGGCATGGAAACTCCCGTCTGCGGGTCAATCGCCGATGCCAGTGAAAACCCCATAATAAACGAAATCTGTCCGCCTGCAAAGGTAATAATATGATATGCCAGCTGCAAGATTAACCCAATGGTAAAACCAAAAAGAAATTCTCCTAAAATGGCCAATACCAACGATGCCACACCAATCTCAATGGTTAACGGCGGTAGCGACGGAAAAAAAATCACCGTAATAAAAAACGCCAATGCCGCTTTGAGTGTCATGGGAATGTTGGTATGTGAAAAGATCGGGGTCTCTAAAAACAGGGCTCCAAAGCGAATAAACAGCAGTAAAAATGCAACGACATGCTCGTGTGCAAAGAGTTGTGCCCACTCCATACTACGTCACTTGTACCAACTGCTGATTCTCTAAACGGTACACGTAATCGCACTCAAAAGCCAAGGTTTCGTCATGGGTAACCAACACCATGGCACTCTCATGTTTTTTAATGTAGTCGTAAAAAATCGTCATCACTTCGTCTGCTGTTTCGCTATCAAGATTACCGGTAGGCTCATCGGCAAAAATCAGCCGCGGTTTTTTCGTTAACACTCTGGCAATAGAGATGCGCTGCTGTTGACCACCGGAGAGTTCGGTGACTTTTTGCTCCAAGACATGCGCTATGCCAAGACGCTTTAAGAGTTCTTCGTCGATTGCTTCATGGGAGAGAATCGACGCCACTTCAAGGTTCTCTCTGGCACTCAAGCCTTTCAGCAGATAGTGTGCTTGGTAGATCAGACCGATATCGTGACGTCGCATGGCAATAAGATCATTGTTATGTAAAGTATAAATATTTTCGCCAAAAAGTTCTACCGTTCCGGATTTTGGCTGTAACAGGGTCGATAAAATATGTAACAACGTTGACTTTCCGCTGCCACTCACACCGATAATGGCTAACGATTCCGACGTACCCAAAGAAAGCGCAACATCAGAAAAAAGAGGATAATCAAAGGCATGTGCCAGATTGGTAGCTTTTAAAATTGTCATAGGGGATTATACTCAAAAAGAGAGAAATGTCGGGTAAGCAGCAGGGAAAATCTGCTACTATTTTATTTCGACAATAATCATGCCGAAACTTCCGGATGCAATATACATGTATTTTTTATGTTTGGAAAATGTGATGTCATACGGCTC